>JALGSS010000523.1 GCA_029821745.1 Candidatus Zipacnadia bacterium | reverse complement strand
CTCGAAGGGCTGGACGCCAAGCAAGTCCGTCGGCTCCACGGGCTCAATGTTGTCGACGAAGTAGTGGTTCGACATGTACTCGCTGCCGGAGTGTCCGGGGGTCTTGTCGTAGAACCACAGGTACCGGCCGTCCTGCTCCAGCCACGCGGTGATGAGCAGCAGGCCGGGCACATGAGACCCGGTTGTGAAGCTGCTGATGTCACCGAATCCGGACACGTAGCCCAGGTTGTTGGAGACCAGCATCGCGTAGTCGGCCATCTTGCGCAGGTCTCCGCTGTCCTGGTACTCCTTGTACTTGGGGCGCTCAAGCAGATAGCACATCAGGTCGTACCAGGTGATCGACCCATACCCGGGGCAGTCCTCGGCCGGCTTCCAGGAGGCCATGTTCGCCGCAAACCAGTTGTCGGACCATGTCTCGAGGCCCGCGACATCCATGTCATAGTAGCGCCGGAAGTAGGCCGCGGCCCACCAGTTCGCCCGCGAGTTCCAGGAGTTCCCGTGGGGCGTCGGGGCGACGTCTACCGGCTGGTTCGCGTTGGGGCACTTGTTGGCATATTCCCAGACGAATTCGCTAATGCGTGCCCGGTCATCGTCGCTGAGGACGGGACACTCCTCGATCAGGTCCCACATCACCGGCAGCGTGAATACTCCGCGTGTGTCAGTAACGCGCTCCATTCCCGCCATAATCCCCGCCACGTGTTCCCAGCTCTGGCGGAATATCTCCACCTGCCCCGGGTCGCCGGTGAGGTGGTACTTCATCGCCGCGCCGCATAGCGTGCCGGCCGCACTGCGGAATCCCGCGGCCTTGCAGGCGGCCACGCGGCCGGCAATCTGGTCTTCGGTGAACGGTGTTGCCTGGCCGCCACCGGCGACCACCGTGAGCGTGTGCGGCACGGTGAGGTCTTTCCCAGGCTTGAGCGTTTCGCAGAAGGCCTCTACAGCCTTGCGCTGCCCGGCCAGGTCACTGCCGCCGAGAAACAGCGCGCTGCGCCCATCGCCCCAGGGGTCGTGCACGGTGCGGACCACATACCCGTCCGGTCCGGGGAAACGGGCGTCGGTGAGGATGAAGTGGTTGCGGTACAGGTACTGCAGCGCGGGGTCATCGAACTTGCCGATGATCACCGCGTTGGCGGCCGGAGCGCCTGCGGCGGGCAGCTCCTGCGCCAGGGGCAAACTCGCGCCCGTCGCGGCCTCGATGCGCTCCACGAGCGTCTGGCCGAGGGCAATGGACTGCTCGTCACCGGCAGTGATGATCGTTGCCCGCGCGTTGCCGTCTGCCGCCAGGGGCACATCCAGGTGGAAGGCCTTGAGGAGCGGCATCGGCGGGATTTCGGCGCTCAAGGCGCAGACGCAAGCGGACAGGATGAGACAGAGGGCCATCATCGGCAGGATGGGATGCACGGTGAGTGCTCCTTCCGTTGAGGTCTGGAGGTGGTTGCGCTCGCAAGATGCCCCCCGTGGAATAGAAACTCTACTAACATAGTTCCTCCGTCGCGCCGGGGTCTTCCTCCCTGCCTGTCGGGCTATTCGGCATGCCTCAAAATGTCTCTAGCGATATTGAGGACCGTATTCGGCACGTCCTCGGGGCCGGTGCGGTCGGGATACGGCTGCCACGTCTGGAGAAGGATGTGGTCGGCCTTCCCGCCAGCGGCCTCGTACTCGCGGTAGAACCGGATCGTCCGCTCCGTGGCCTCCCGGTTCGCGTCCTTCGGGTCCGGCTCCTTGACGGATCGGTCGTGGAACGCGTTGACAATGACTCCCGCCTTCACGCCTTTGGACTGGACGTAGGACTCGACGCCCAAGACGCGGCCGAAGTCGAGAGCACCGGCGGCTCGGCCGTCAAACTGGACGCCCTCGAAACCGAAGTCGATGTGGAAATGGTCGAGGACCAGGTTTGCCCGCGCCATGGCTTCCAGCAGGTAGTCGAAGTACTCCGTGAACCGCCAAACGGGCAGTAGCGGATCGGTGTGGGGGTATTCGCGGCCATCGGGCCCGGTCACCTGAAAGAACCCCAGGGACTCGATGACCCCGAACTTCGCTTCCGGAATCGCCTCGTGAACCGCGCAGAAGTAGTCGACCAACTCATCAGTGAGCTCTTGCACGGTCATCTTCCAGGGCCGATCAGGCCCGAGACCGGGGCCGGGAAAGCCGACGCCGCGCATGTTCATCATCACCGCGTGGTCGGTGGTCAGGTAGTCGATCCGCCCGCCCAGTTTGACCCACCGCAGGAGGTACTTCAGTTCGCATTTGGCGTACTTCTCGCCGGCCTGGTCCCCGCCGCGGGCCTTTGAGTTGCGCAGCCCGCCGACCTCGAAGGCGACCTTCAGGTTGTGCTCCTTCATGAACGCGATGAGGGCTTTGAGCTGATCGTCCGACAGCTCAGGCCCCCGCTTACCGGGGACCGGCACATCGGGCAGGAGCATGATGTACGACTTCCATACGTCGGTGCGAGCGAGAACGGTGGGCCACCGGCCGGCATCCGTAAGAGTGGGCCAATAGTCGTTGCGGAGTTCTCGGCCGCCCGTCTGGAATGGCTTGGGGCCGATCCAGACGCGGTCCGTCGCTGTGTCGGACCGCGAGACCGCGACAGCCCAGAGCATGGTCGTGGCGGCAATGATGGGCCAGAACAAGAGCGCTCGTCTCTCTGTGCTGATCACCGGGCTTCCTCCTTGGGTGCCTCTTCTCCTGATATGACTCCGCCATCTTCGAACGTGACGCGGTTCGTCTTCTCTTCTGCGGTCGTCTTGTAACGGTTGTGTCGCAGGACCACGTCGAAGGCGTTCCGGAAGAGGAAGTCCACGCCGTTGCCCAGAGACACGTTACCCTCGAACACGCTATTGCGCGTGTTCTGGATGGCGATCCCCCGGTTCAGATTCCCGAGAACGCGGTTGTTGCGGACGGTGAAGTCCACGCACCCGATCTGCTTCTCGGTGTTGAGCCAGATTCCGGCTCCGCCCCGGTTGCGCAGGACCTCATTGCCCTCGATCAGTGCCTTGCGCGTCTCGGCCACGCGGATCCCGTGCCCGGCGTTGTCGATGGATTGGTTCCCGGTGATGGTGACATCCTCGGACCAACTGACCTGCAGGCCGTTGCCCACGGGGTTGTTGCGGAAGAGACTGTTGGTCACGCGAACGTCCTTCACACGCCGCAGGTAGACGTTGTGGTACAGCCCGTTGAAGGCTGCCGTGCGGTCGAAGTCGCAGCCGTCGATCACGAGGCCACTGACGCCCTTGAGGTGCACGCCCATGCCCTCGAAGAGCGTGACGCGGAGACGTTCCAGGCGGATGTTGCGGAACGCGCCGGTGGGCGAGTTCATGAAGATGCCCATGGCGCGTCTTGTCTCTGCATCGGCGGGCGGCTCGACCATCTGAGTCGGGTCAGCCGGACCGACCAGGGCCATGTCGCGGACCGTCACATCGTGCAGGTCAGCGACGAGGGTGCCGATGACCTGCGGGCGCGTTGTCGGGTCCGAGAGGAGCACCGACGCCGGTCCCCGGCCCGCGAGAGTCGTCTCGCTCGCCACCTGCAGCGTCTCAGTGACACAATGCACGCCGGCTCCCAGCAGGACAGTTCCCCCAGTGCCCGCGATCTTGTCGAGGGCCGGCTGGATCGGCTCTCCGACAGGCACCAGGATCGTGTCAGCGGCAACGCCGCACAGGGCAATCACCGCCAACAGGGCTGTGGCAAAGAGCCCGTGCATGGGATGCCTCCATTCAGGTCTCTGGCCCCCTCGGAAGCCGGGCGACACAATGCTATTCTCCCACCTTCTTGCTGACCTCGCGCACGGCCTTCGGCCCCATGAGTATCCCGCCGCCGGCCGCTACCGAACCCTCCGGCCGCGTTTGCGTGCCCGAGAAATCCACCAGCCCGGTGAGACGCAGCGGCACAGGTTGATCCCGGAGATTCACGATGCGCGCGGTGAGCGTCCCGTCGATGAGCTCGATGCCCGGGATCAGGGCGCCGTCGCCCCGGACTC
>JALGSS010000522.1 GCA_029821745.1 Candidatus Zipacnadia bacterium | reverse complement strand
CCGACATCAATTGCCACGTACAGCGGTTGTATGGTACTATGGGATTGCATGAGTAGCCTCCTTTGGCGGTTAGTGTGTCCTAACCTCAACTATACCCCGAAGGGCTACTCATGTGTATACCAGTGCGAACTGTTAGTTCGCGTTCAGTGTTGCAGGCAAGCCGAATCCGGCTTGGGGAGACGCGTAGTGGGCAGAGCCGGATGCGAACTAACAGTTCGCGCTACGCAGAGGGGATCGGGGCTCGATGCCGGTCAGGGCGCGGAGGGCACCCGGGGGCACGCCCCTTGTGGGTGCCCCTACGGGGTCGTGTGCTATCCGCGAACGCTCGCGGGGTGCAGAATCCCGCGCCACGGGTCGTGATTTGGGATTTGCCATTTGAGATTCGTGATACGCAACCAGAAACCTGTAACGTGCCAACCTGCAACATGTAACTTGCCTTTCCTATCCCTCCACCAGCTGTTTCGCCAGCATAATCTGCAGGATGGTGCGGTCGGTGGCGATCATGCCCTGGGTGCTGAGGGTACCGACGTTCTGCATGGTCTGCTCGGGTGTGCAGGCGATGATGCCATCGGTGGGGCGGATCTGGACGCCCTGGAGCGAGAAGAGCGCGGCCTGGACGGCGGTCCCGGCGGCGGTGGAGAGTTTGAGGGCGCAGCCGGCTTTGGCGCCGTCGCAGATGACGCCGGTCAGGTCGCCCATCAAGTTGGCGATGGCACCGGCGATGTGGTGCTTGTCGCCGCCGAGAATGTAGGCGATGCCGGCGGTGGCGCCGGCGCCCGCGGCCACGGAGCAGCCACAGAGCGCCGAGAGCCGCCCCGTATAGGCTTTGATGAAGCCGGTGATGATGTGGCTGAGCGCGATGGCCTTGAGGACCGTCGTGTGGTCGGTGTCGACGAAGTCTTTGACCGCCCAAATGGGCAGGATGGCGGTTAGCCCGTGGTTGCCGCTGCCGGCTGAGCTCATTGCGGGCAACTTCACGCCGGCCATACGCGCGTCAGCGGCGGATGAGGTAAGGATCCGCGCCGCCAGGATCATATCGCGTTGGATGAGTCCTTGCCGGGCGAGCCTTTCCAGGGCTCTCCCGACGCCCAGCCCACAGCTGTGGTCGATGCCGTACTCGGCCAGGCGGATATTGGTCTCCACACCTTCCTCTATGAAGGCCAGGTCCTCGGCGTCGAGATCATCCAGAAGCCCGAGAAGTTCGTCCATCGTAAGTTCACGGAGCCAGGTCTCCAGCTCGGCCAGGCTGCTGCCTTTGCCTCCCGTGCCTGCTGCGGCCAGCAGTGGGCTGTCCGTGACCGGCGCGCCGTCCAACGACAGCGAGACGAGGTTGTCGTGCGCACCCTGCACGACTGACTCGGCGATCTGCCGTTCGCTGCGGATGACGGTGCGGATGTAGGGTCCTGGCTGGTCGGGCAGCAGATTGACGGTGACGCCCCCGTGCGCCTCCAGCGCCTGTGCGCGCGCCAGGGCGACGTCGTCCACGGGCTCCAGCACCTGGAGCTTGAGCGCCGGATCGCCGCCCATCGCGCCCAGGGCGCTGGACATCGCGAGGCCGCAGAGGCCATCGGTGCCCGGTATGGAGACGGCGATACCGTTCTTATAGACGTTGGCGTCGACCCAGATCTCAATGGACCGGATATCGTCGCCCTTCAAGAGCGATGCGGCAGCAGCGGCGCCCAGCGCCACAGCACCGGGCTCGGTACAGCCCAGGGCTGGGGCGACTTCCATACGCAGGACGTCTTTGACAGTGAAGGTCATGGTTGAGTTCCTCCGAGACCAGGCCGGGGGAGGGCCCTATGTTGGATCGGCGATTGAGCGAGAAAGCGAGAAAGCGAACAGGCGAAAAGGCGAGGGGGAAGAATCAGCGAATCAGCGAATGAGCGAGTGGGAGAAAGCGAGAAAGCGGGAAGCGAGAAGGCGAGAAGGCGGGAAGGCGAAGAAGCCGGGGGGAGGATCAGTGCCCTCATCCGGATCATTGATTCAGCGTCCCATTGGTGAAGATCCGCGAGATTCGTGGTTTCTGTCTCTGCATCCGTGAAATCCGGGAAATCTACGTAACCGCAGGTTACGCCGAATCCGTGGTTCAGACCCCCGCCGCTACCGCCCCCACCAGACACCGTTTTTGTGATAGTTGTTGATGACGGTCTCTGTCTGATGGCTCGCCACGCCGCGGTATTTCGAGTCGCGCCACGCCTGAATCCCGGCTTCCTCAGAGCCGTGGTCCCGGATGCTCTGCTTCAGCTGCTGCTGTGCATAGCTCAGGTTGTGAACTTCGCTGTCGTCCCATCCGATCTTCTCCCGCCACGTCTTGATCCACTCCTTCTCCGGGATGAGCCGGATGGTTTGCCTCGGTGCCGGCTCCCCGAAGATCTGCTGGTAGGCCACGTCTGTGCCCCAACTCACCTGTTGGTCTCCGACAGTGGACCAGTAATCCAGGATGTAGCTCTCGCCGTTCGGCAGGGTCACGCGAGTGGCCGCGTGGTTGGAGGTGAAGAGGGAATCGATCTTATCCTCGAAGTCGTGCTGCACCCGCGTCGTCTGCTCGTCAACGGTGATGTAGTCAACGATGGCACCCTTGCCGAAGAGCTCGCGGACCATAGGTTCGCTCCACTGCTTTCCCCACTCGGCGAAATCACCGCACTGCCCGCCCGTGTGACCGCTGAGGAGGTCCAAGAAGCGCCCGGGTACCTGATTCCAGGCTTTCCGCACGAAATCGGTGTTGCGTACGTGGTAGCCGTCCTTTATCTTCTGCGATACGACCCGCTGGAAGCCACGTCGAAGACGCTCCAGTTTCTCGGGTGTCACTTCGGGGGTCCCGTCGGGCTTGCCCTTCCCGGGCTGGGCGGGCTGCTTCTGGGCGGATGTCGATGACGGCGTGGCGCCGGGGGCTGCTCCCGAGGCGGGCTGCGCGCCACCGGGCTTTTGTCCTGGGATCGTGCCCGACGTGCTGAGCGGTATCGCCGGAGCTGAGGCCTGCTTGGTGCCGGCGGGCGAAGGCGGGGCCTTGGATGCTGCCGGCGTGCCGGGTGGCGCTGAGGCGCTTGGGCCCCTGCGGCGTGTCTGCATACCTGTCAAGAGACCGGCAATGTCCGCCCCAGAGGCAGCATTGACGAGCACCCAGGCGGCGATGAGCGTGGAAAGCGCGGCGCCGCCGGCGGCGGCCTTCCCCGGGGTTGGCGCGCTCACAGCCTGGCCGGCGAGAAGCGCCCTCAAGATCATCACGAGACTGCGATCGGGAGCCGGCTCGCTCTCCCTGGATGGCGATGGTGACTCTTCATCAGTGACTTCCGGCACCTGTGGCGCCGCTATGTCATCGGTCTGCTCGCTCTCGGGCACTGGTGGTGCCTCACCCGGGCAGAGCGCGTCCGGATCCACACAGCTCACCAGCCGCGACATGGGACAGTTGGGACCACAGGCAACACCGGAACTGTCGACCGGTTCGTAGCATGCTTTGTACTCATCGAGGCAGATACAGTCGCGGGTATAGGAGAGCTTGGCGTTCGGGATGCTCGTGCACCCTTCCTGCACGCAGCCTACGCCCGACATACGTTGCCAGACGAAGCCGGGTGGGCACTCCGGGCCTCCGTCCTGGGCCGCGGCGTGCCGGGCAAGGGTGAGGGCGATTAAGAGGCCCAGGGCACATGCACAAGCCAGAACGAGCGAGCGTCCGAATGTGGCCTGCTTCATAAGTTTGCCTCCTTGCCGTCCTTGCTCTGAGCGGACAACAGTTCGCGATCTGCTCTGCCTGCGTCGATCCCCAGAGTGCTGGATTGTGATCCAGCACGAGCATCATGGGGGGGGCGAACATTGTCCGTTCACCGTGTATGCTCTCACTTCGAATGCTTTGCGCGGACCCCATCCGCGATCTGCGCTGCCTGCGTCGATCCCCAGAGTGCTGGATTGTGATCCAGCACGAGCATCATGGGGGGGCGAACATTGTCCGTTCACCGTGTGCGCCCTCACTTCGAATGCT
>JALGSS010000521.1 GCA_029821745.1 Candidatus Zipacnadia bacterium | reverse complement strand
TCCATCTTCTGCATCCGGGCCTTCACCAGGCGGCCGTCATCGTCGCCGATGAACTCGACGGGAACCGTGAGCAGGTGGAAGTCCAGGCCTTCCTCCTCGGCATGGTGAATCTCCTCAGCGCGGGCCGGCATTTCCTCCCGGGAGCGGCGGTAGGCGAGGATGACGTTCTCGGCGCCCAGGCGGATCCCCGTCCGGGCCGAGTCCATTGCGACGTTCCCGCCGCCGATAACCATGACACGGCGACCACGCGCGATGGGTGTGTCGCTGTGGCCGAACTCATAGGCGCGCATCAGGTTTGAGCGGGTGAGGAACTCATTCGCGGAGTATACGCCGATGAGGTTCTCCCCGGGGATTTGCATGAATGTGGGTAGACCGGCGCCCGTTCCCACGAAGACCGCGTCGAACCCCTCGTCTTCCATGAGTTCGCCGATCGTGTCGAGCTTGCCGATGACGGCGCTGGTCTCGAGCTTCACGCCGAGATCCTGAAGCGCCTCGACCTCAACCTTAAGGATCTTCTTGGGCAGGCGGAACTCGGGGATTCCGTAGACGAGCACGCCGCCCATCTCATGCAGGGCTTCGAAGATGGTGCATTCGTGGCCCTTGCGGGCAAGCTCGGCGGCGCAGGTCAGACCCGCGGGGCCGGAGCCGACGATCGCAACCTTCTTCCCAGTGGACGGGGGGACTTGTGGCTTCTCCGCGAGGTCGTGTTCGCGCTCCCAGTCGGCCACAAAGCGCTCGAGGCGACCGACGGCGACCGGCTCGCTCTTAATGCCAAGGACGCACTTGATCTCGCATTGATCCTCCTGCGGACAGACGCGGCCACAGACCGCGGGGAGGACGTTGGTTTCCTTGATCTTCGCTGCGGCCTCAGCGAACTTGCCGTCCCGCACCAGGGCGATGAACCCGGGAATGTCCACCTGCACGGGGCAGCCATCAACGCAGAGCGGTTTCTTGCATTGCAGACAGCGGCCGGCCTCGGCGACGGCCTGCTCCGGCGTGTAGCCCAGCGGCACCTCGTCGAAGTTGTGGATGCGCTGTTCCGGCGGCTGTTCAGGCATTGGCTGCCGGGGAATCTTCGCTGCTTTCGCACACATGATGTGGTTTAGCCCCTATCCGGACCTGGGAGTTATATGAGCCCCGAGTGCAGGGCAATGGCGGTCGCTTTGTCTGGGTTCTACTTGTCCTTCGGCAGCCCTATCTTGCAGTGGGAGCCCCAGTGGCCCGCCTCGGCCTCTTCGGCCTTGTAGGTGGCCTGGCGCTTCATCAGCAGGTCGAAGTTGACTTGGTGCGCGTCGAACTCGGGCCCGTCCACGCACGCGAACTTGGTCTCTCCGCCCACTTCCACGCGACACCCGCCGCACATGCCCGTCCCGTCGATCATCAGCGGGTTGAGGCTGACCATGCAGGGGATGTCGTACTCGCGGGTCAGATTGGCGACGGCGCGCATCATCGGTGTCGGGCCCACGGCGAGGACGAACTTGACCTCTCTGCCCCCGTCGATGAGGTCCTTGAGCACGTCGGTGACGAACCCGTGGTGGCCGTAGCTACCGTCATCGGTGGCGACCTTGAGCTCCGCGCAGATGTCGCCCAGTTCCTTCTCCAGGATCAGCAAGTCCTTGCTGCGGGCGCCAATAATCCCGATGAGATCGTTCCCGGCGTCGGCAAGGGCCGCTGCGATGGGCAGCACCGGAGCCGTGCCGTATCCGCCGCCGATGACACAGGCCGTGCCGTAGTTCTCAATGTGGGTCGGCTGCCCGAGGGGGCCGGCCATGTCCATGAGCGCATCGCCGACCTCAAGTTGCGCGAGTTCCTTCGTGGAGTGACCGACAGCCTGGAAGATGAGGGTCACCGTGCCGGCGTCAGGGTCGGAACCCACGAGCGTAAGCGGCACGCGCTCCCCGCCCTCGTGGCTGCGGATGATCACGAACTGCCCCGCGCGACGCTTCTTCGCGATCTTGGGGTGCCTGATCTCGTACCGGAATGTATCGGGAGCGATTTCTTCCTTGGACACGATCTCGTTCATTGGAGACACCTCTGCCACTCAGGGCGAACGCCCGGACGGTGTCCGGGCGAGGGCACACAGGACTTGGGTAAGTCTGGTGCGAGCTAAACGGTGCGATTGTAGCCGCACGAGTCTGGCGCGTCAAGGTGGCGAAACGCGAGGGGCGCGACCTCCGAGAGTAGGTGGGTTTTGCTGGGAGTTGGCTAAGTGTCGTGTTGGGAAGCGTGGGTTAGCCGTGGGGTGCCGATGTCGCACAATCGGCGGGGCCCCACGGAGGCTGTGAGACGCGCTTGCCCCGAGGGTCTCGAAGACCTCAGATCGAGAGCATGCGAATCGTGCGCAAATGAACCGCGGATCCATGACTCGGCGGAGCACGCCGACCAAGTCGTCGTGATCAGGGACGGCGCCGAATGAATCTGGAGCCTGACCGCACACCGTGCGCCTCGCAGCGGCTACAGGTTGACGGGTATATCCCGATCGGCCAGGTACTGCTTAACCTCATGAACGGTAAAGGTCCCGAAGTGGAAGACGGAAGCCGCGAGGACTGCTGCGGCATGGCCCTCAGTGACCGCCTCGGCGAAGTGCTCCAGCGTGCCCGCGCCGCCGCTGGCGATGACCGGAAGCCCTGTCTCATCCGCAATCGCCCGGGTAAGCGCGATGTCGAACCCGTCCTTTGTCCCGTCGGTGGCCTTGCTCGTCGGGAGGATCTGCCCGACGCCCGCGTCGGCCATCTGCTTCGCGAAATGGACCGCGTCCGCCCCGGTGGCTGTGCGCCCGCCGTCGATGTAGATCTCATATCCGCACTTGACGCTGTCACTGGCGTCCGCGTCGATGGCGACGATGAGCCGCTCCGATCCGAACTCCCCGACGGCCTCCTTCACCATGTCTGGGTCGCGATAGGCGGCGCTGCTGATCGAGACGCACGTGGCTCCAGCCGATAGTGCCTCCTCCACATCATCGCAGCCCTTGATCCCGCCGCCGACCGTCACGGGGACATCGACGGCAGCGGTGACCTTCCTGAGCACATCGAACATGGTCCTGCGGCCCTCAATCGTGGCCGTAATGTCGAGAAACGCGATCTCGTCCGCGCCACCCTCGGAGTAGGCCTGTGCGGCCTCGACGGGATCTGCCGCGTCCACGAGATCGACGAAATGGACGCCCTTCACAACCCTTCCATCCTTCATATCAAGGCACGGTATCACGCGGACCGGCTCCATGGCGATGCCTCCTGGTTCGCCGGGGCTTGCGCGCCCCGGCGTAGCTGGCGTCTGCCTGTATTACGTCTGCGTACGCACCCTTTCCACGTGAGTGGTCGACAGTCCTTTGTTCGCGCAGAACAGGGCGCTCGGGCACCTGGTGAAGGGCTACTCGCCCCTCGCCGTCACCACGTAAGCGCCGAACTGCCCGGGGGCGATGTCGATGGGCACACCCGCGGACGCGTTGAAGATTTGGTCGGTGAATACATCCTCGCCGGTCGCTCCCTTCAGGGCCTCGCCCCAGGCGATCTTCGCCTCCAGTCGGGCCTCGGTCGGATTCAGGACCACCAGCGCGATCCTCGGGCCGGTTCGGTAGACGAACACGTTCGCTTCGGGTATCCGCCCCGGCAGGTTCAGCAATTCCGGGCATGGCGCACCGTCCAGGACGATGTCCTCGATCCTGGACGCCGCGTAAGAGACTTGGTCGATGGCCGAGTACGCCCCCGCGTCGAATACTTGCAGGTACCATGTCCAGACCCCGTGGCCGCCGCCGGTCATCAGCGCCCATATGAGTCTCCGGGCGAAGTAGGTGGGCGATGGCATCTCCCACTTGTAGTGGAAGAAGTTCTCAATGAGCATCTCGCCTGGAATGAAGGGGGTGTCGGCGAGAGCATCGCGCGTGTCGGCGAGGAGGTGATGGTCGCCGAAGTAGCCCGCGCTGCCGATGTCGAGGAACCCGGCCTGCCCCAGCATCTCCCAGTCCGTGCTGTAGCCCGCGC
>JALGSS010000520.1 GCA_029821745.1 Candidatus Zipacnadia bacterium | reverse complement strand
CCCGACTTCTATATGATGTGCCTGTACGACTGCGGCAGCATCCACGAAAAACTCGGGGAGGACTTTCCACCCGAGGACCCGCCGAAAGCCATCGAGTTCATCCAGGAAGTCCAGGCGCCGTGCCTGGCGTTCAAAGTGATGGCTGCGGGGCGCAATGAGCCGCGACAGGCGCTTGAGTACGCCTACGCCAACATCAAGCCGACGGACGCCGTGGTGCTGGGGATGTTCACGAAGGACAACCTGAACATGGTGCGCGAGAATGCGCAGTTGGTGGCAGGGCTGCTGGGCTCCGCCAACACGGAGGGATAAGCAGTGCCCCGTGAGCAGTGCCCCGTGATGCGGTCCTGATGGACCTGGCAGAACAGGCTATAGAACTCTGGCGCTCGGAAAAGCAGGAGCGCCGGAGGCGTTTGTGGGCGGACCATTTCAACGGCCGCACACGGGAGGTCCCCGTCAGTTGCGCGATGTTCCAGGGGGCACAGGACCTGGTCTGGCAGCAGATTCTGCCTGAAGAGACCTTCGTCCACAAGGAAGGTCTGGCGCGGACCATCGAGGTGCACCTGCGGCATACCCTCTGGCGGGCGGAGAATGTCCCGGATGACACGCCGAACAACCCGACGCTGAAGCTGTGGGCGCTTCCCCCGCTGGGAGAAGATGAACTATGGGGAGTCCCGCTCGCCTATGAGAGTACGGGCGTCTCGGGCGGCGCGTACAAGCCCAAGCCGCCACTCGAGAACCCAGAGGACATTGCCCGGCTGCGCATGCCTCAATTCCGGGCAGACCTCGAAAGTGTGGAACGCCGGCGGGAACAGGTGGACGAGCTGATCGGCGACGCGCTTCCGGTGGTATTCCAGTGCAATGCCCTGCACAATGGCCCCTTCGAGTGGGCGGTGCGGCTGCGAGGCATGGACAACCTGCTTCTCGACTGCTACGACCGGCCGGAGTGGCTGAAGGAACTCATGGACTTCCTGAGCCGGGCGATGGTCGCGTACCACCAACAGCGGGATGCCGCCGGGTTCGTGGAAGCTGGGCTCGAGAATTACCTGCACAGCCCGTGGGATGATGTCCCTGCTGGTAAGGAGCATTGCTTGTCGGGCGGGTGGGGTTACCTGCACGCGCAGTCGGCCGCATCGTATGGTCCCGACACGTACGCGGAATTTGTGCATCCCTACAATGTCCCGATCGCGGAGTTGTGGGGGAAAGTGTATTACCATGGGTGCGAGGACCTGACCCGCAAGGTCGAGGCCATCCGTGAGTTGCCCAATCTGCGGGAGTTCCACGTATCGCCGTGGTCCCAGGTAGCGCCCATCGCCGAGGCCCTGCCGGAGCATGTCGTGATGGAGGTGCACTCGCACCCGACGAATGTGTTGTTTCTATGGGATGAAAGCGAAATGCGGGAGGAACTGCAGGACCTCGCCGGGGATGCGGGGGCACAGCCCTTCAACCTGAAACTGTGCGACATCCAAACCATCAACGGCGATGGGGGAGAGGCGTTGATCACCTGGTCGCGTGTGGCGAGGGAAATCGCTGCGCGTTTCGCCGGGTAGTAGGTCCTCGGCCTTACAGCGTGACCGTTCCGGCCATACCTGAGTAGCCATACGGATTTCGGCAAGAGGTCGCCGCGCCACCTATGAAGACGCTGCCCGCCTCGACGATCGGCCTGCTACTCGGGCTGCTCTCCAGCATACTGTGGGGAGCGGTTTTCGTGTGCGGGCGCTATCTTGTTGACGGTCGGGGCATGGACCCGATGTTCGTGGCGGCGCTGCGGTTCAATATCGGCGCGGCGGTCGCGCTGGCATACATGCTGGCGACGGGCCGGTGGCGACGGCTGCGCGCCGCCGCGAGGGAATGGCCGCTGCTGATCGGCCTGGGCACGCTGGGTATCTTCGGCATGGGCACTGGCGTGTTTATGTCCGTGCAGCACACCTCGTCAATCAACTCTGGGATCATCTGCAACGCCAACCCGATTTTCATCGCGGTGTTCGCCCTGATGATCGGCGAGCGCGTGCCGATCCTGCGCATCGTGGGTCTGTTCATCGGGCTGGGCGGCTGCGCGATCATCAGCCTAAGCGATCTGGGTGAGCTCGCGGGGGGCGACAATGACCTGATCGGGTGCGCCTTCGCCACGATGTCCGCTGTCTGCTGGGCCGCATACACGGTCCTGGGCAAAGGCGTCTCGAAGCGGCGGGGTGGCCTGGAAACGGCGACGCTCGCGCTGATCGCGGGGGGACTGATGTATGTCCCCGTCGCGCTGGCGAGGGGCGGCGTCCACGCCCTTGATCCGAGCGAGTGGGCCATCGCGGCGTTCCTGGGTTTCGGGCCGACGGGTGTGGCGATGCTCGCCTGGTACAAGGCGCTGGAGTACGTGGACGCTAACGTGCTGGGCCCGACGCAGTACGTGGCGACACTGGTCGGCACATTGCTTGGCTGGCTGCTGCTGGGTGAGCAGATCGGGGTGCCCTTCGCTATGGGCGGCACAGCCATCATCATCGGCCTGTGGCTGGCGACGAAACCGACACCGGAACGCGCCTCGCCCTGAGCCGCCCCGAAGGAAATGGGTGCTGCATCGCCGAACCTCTGTTGCATATCCACCGCAGGTTCACCTGGAGGTAGTTGCATGGCCCCGCGCATCGGTTTCATCCACATTGGGCACCCCGACTATCCCAACGATGTCGGGCTGCAATTCGCCGGGGCAGCGGCCGATGCCCTGCGAACCCAGGGCATTCTGGCGATCACCGATGACCAGGCCTACACCGACCCAATCTCCGCCGCCAGACGCGGGCAGGAGATGCTTGGGGAGCGCCTTGACGGCGTCATCGTGTGGCTGAACACCTGGATTGAGGCGTCCACCGCCGTGGCGGCGATCCGCGAGTTCGAGCACCTACCCTTCGCCGTGTGGAGCTTCGGGATGTACGAGGGTGAGGGCCGGCGCGAGTCCACGGGGTCCTTCGTTGCCGGATGCGTGATGAAGGGGACGCTGGAGCGTATGCGGTACCCCTTCAAGCTGCTCCAGGGCCTTGTGGACGATCCTGGAGTAATGGGCGACGCGGCGGCCTTCGCACGGGCCGCGAATGCGTATCAACGCCTCAAGCGCACACGCCTGGGGCTGATTGGGTACGCCTCGATGTCGATGTACCCGGGCACCTTCGACCACGTGCTTCTGCGGCGCTGCATTGGCCCGGAGGTCGTCCACTTCGACACGTACAGCCTTGTGCGACTGGCCGAGGGAATCGGGTACAACGAGACCAAGGCATTCGCGGAGGAACTGGCTCGCGGAGCAGAGGTCGACGTCGAGTCCGAGCGCCTGACCAAAGCGGCGCGGCTGTACGGTGCATTGACGAAGCTCGCCGATCGGCACGCGCTGAATGCGTTGAACGTGAAGTGTCAGTATGAGCTATCCCAGGACTGGGGGATGACGCCCTGCGTTGCGTTGTCCAAGCTGGCCGACCAGGGCACCGTCTGCGCGTGCGAGGGAGATGTGATGCTCAGCGCGACGATGTGCGCGCTGGCGTACTTGACCGGCGAGACCGTCACCTACGGCGACATCCTGGACCTGCAGGGCGACACGATGCTGCTCAGCGCCTGCGGGTTCGCGCCGATGTCCCTTGCCCATGAGGGCGAGCCGGTGCGCATCTGCGAGCTCGGGCACCCCGGATTCGACGGGATCATCTGCTCCTTCACACTGGAGCGGGGCCCGGTCACCTTCGCCCGATTGGTTGAGGGGCGCGGCGACTACCGGCTCGTCTACGGGACCGGGATGGGTGTCGACACAGACCTGCGGCAGGGGCGATTCCCTGCGTTGAACGTGAAGCTGGACGGCGATCCGCAGAGCCTGCTGGACAACATCGCGAGCCAACACTGGGCGCTGTGCTACGGAGACCTGTCGGCGGAGATCGAGGACCTGTGCAGAGTCCTGGGCGTGACGACCGTTCGGGTCTGAGGCCGGCCTGACGGAGATAGCCGCGCTTGTGATCAAGAAGGAAGTGTGTGTCTTGCCACGACTAGATAAGCTTACGAGCCCACAGATCGGCGAACTCGTCGAGCAGCAGGCCCTGTGTCTCGTGCCTGTGGGACAGGTAGAGGAGCACGGTCTGCACTTGCCGACGGGAGCGGATACCGTCATCGCCGAGCGCACGGTTCTCGCCGCTGCCGAGGCGCTACATCCCGACCCTCCCACGGTGACGCTGCCGGCGATCTGGACCGGCTACTCCGGCGTTGAGTTGACGAAGTTCCCGGGGACGATTCGGGTGCGGACGCGGGTCGTTGCCGACCTGCTGTTCGATGTCATCAAGTCGCTCATTGACATGGGT
>JALGSS010000519.1 GCA_029821745.1 Candidatus Zipacnadia bacterium | reverse complement strand
TTCCGACCGCCGCGACCGTCCAGACGCCTCCAAGGGGTCGTCGTAGTACAGGATTCGCGCTTCCAGAGCGATGCTGGCCAGCAGGCGCTGCCAGAGCGACCTGGTCTGCTTCGGTTTGAAGCCGACCCGGAGTCGCAGTTGCTCGTGCTCCGCGTCGTAGCTGGCTAGATCGTCGTAGTTCCGCGCAAGGGCATATCCGGCCTCGAACCGCAGTCTGTCGTTGAACAGTGGCCCGTTCACCGCGAAATCGAGGAGACGCGACCGCACAACCATCGGTGTCCCCAGTTCGTTCCTGCTCCGGCTCCAGGTCAGGCCGAGGCCGTAGTCGCCGATGACCTGCCGGCCCGAAATGCTGATCTGCTTGGTGTCCACGCATGCCGTCCCGGTGACCGCATCAGAGAGTGAGTAGTCCGACAGCGAAAGGCTGGCGGAAGTGGTCTTCCACGCTTTGGCGACCCCGGCTGTAAGGGTGCGTTCCGATTGGTCGATCCGGTCGTCCCCGGTACCATCGTTGGTGCGATCTCCCCACACGCCGGAGACGGATAGAGACGGCACTTTCACGCCGTCGCCCCATACGCAACTAAGGGTCCAGTCCTTCACGTTGGTGGCCGGCACGGCGGTGATGTCCGCCATTCCACCCACGAGGAAGTCCTCTTTGCGGTCGGCATACGTGAGACCGGCGTTCAGCCCATTCTCAAGGACCGTGTTCAGGCCGGCCTCGACGCCCTGGTGCCCTGTTGTGAGAAACGGGTTGCCGAGGGTGTAGTAGCTGTTCGGCACGTCATAGGCGCGGGCGCTCCACGCGAGACGCGATCCGTCGGCCCCGGCAAGCTGGAAGTTGTAGGCTAGACCACTGTCACTCGTGCCCGCCATGTCCCTGTCTAGGACGTAATCCGACCAGGCTAGTTCACCCACCAAGTCCGCCTTCCCGGGCTCCTTCGCGAGGGAAGAGGACGCCACCAGGCCGAACGTGGTCGAAGCCTGGCGCGGCGCGTAGGTGCCTGGATCCGGGTCAGCCCTTCCGGAGTCCCATACGCGCGTCGCGGAGAGCGTCGCGTTTACAGGCCCGGCGGCGAAAGAGTGTCGTCCGCCATAGGCGTAGCGATCGAAGCGATCTTCGCTCCCGAGCCCGCCGCTGACGCCCGAGTCGGTTCGCATCGCGAAGATCTCCCAGTCCCGGTCGGCTGCGGGGACGTTCATGGCAATCCCGGCAGCCGGGCCCACCATCACCGCATCGCGCGCGGACAGCCCGCTGACTGTGAATTCGCTGTAGTCGATGGTCGCTCTGCCCAGGTTCGTCTGTACCGTTCCGGTCCGCAGCCCTGCGTGCAGATCACCGAACGCGAACGCCCGGCTGGAAGCGATCAGGTTTGCCCCGATGTCCATACCCACGTGAGGGGATGTGTATCCGGCGAGTCTGATGTCCGCTGCAATTCCCAGGCCCGCGTCAACATCCGACGACGGAGTCTGGGTGGAATCCCGGATTTCCTCCGAGCCGCCCTCGGCCCGCATGGTCGTGTTCACGTTCCCTGAGAACCCAACCTGCAGCGCGAGCTTGGTCCGGCCCTCGTATGGAGCGACCTGGAACTCGTGTGCTGCGGATGCGCCGGCCCCCTTCTCGTCGGTTACCATTACCACGACCGAGTGGGCCCCGGCGGCCAGTTCCACCGGATGCTCGTAGATGATCCCTTCGGGGAATATCTGGGCGCAGGCGCTCACGTCCATCTCGTCGAGCACGAGTTGGAAGGTGGCGATGGCCCCTTGCGAGCTGCCAAAGCCCGCGCGGATCATGCACGCGGGCGTCAGCCCCGACGGCTGGATGTTCTCCACCGAGATCACAATCTGGATCGGGCCATCGGCTTCGCCATCCGCGACACAGGGGACGGCGCACGCGAGCGTTACCGCGCAAGCGGCGGCAAGACTGGCCGCGAGTTGGCGCCAGGTGCATTCGTGTGTTGTCATCGGGTACCCCTTCTTCCACCGGCAACAGCACAGATTAGATCTCACCGACAGACAAAGCTACTTACGCGGCAACATCCCGAGTGACAGAGGTACGTCTCGCTTCAAGGGACAGGCGTCTCGGCGATGGTGAACGAGTCGACCGGACTGCTGGGAGCATCCTGGCCGGGTCGGTCGGCCACGACCTTCCAGTAATATGTCTCCCCCGGCTCCCAGAGGATGACGCCCGGCGCCGCAAACTCGACGATCTCCGCCTCGCCGACAGGCACGGCGCCGGTCCAGAAGCTCTCGATGTCGTTTCCGTCGCGGGCGCTCCCGATGCTCAGTACGTAGCGGACACTCGAGGGGACCCTCAGCCAGCGGAAAACGGGAGCCGCACCTGTGACTTCGGCGCCGCCGATGGGAGCGACGAGGGAGATGTCAACCGGCCGGCTCGCGCGTGACTCCCCCACGTCATAGGCGAAAACGGGGCTGTCGACCCGGTTGGGTGAAATCACCCGTAACCTGAGGTAGTGGGTCGCATCTTCGGCGACGCGGAGGAGGCTCTGCGCTACGGCGCTCGGCCCGGCCTGGCCTTCGGTCATCGTCCCCGCGAAGTCTGCGACGAAGCGGCCGTCAAGCCACCATTCACCCCTCACCTCCCCCGAGCCGGCCCCATTGATGACCACAGACAGCTCGAACGGGGTGTCCTTTGGCGTCCAGTGGTACGTCGCGTCACGCAACTGTCCCGGATCGTTGAGCATCATGAAGCGCACGGAGTTTGCGGACAGATCGGCGCTATGACCCGTGAGACCACGGCCTGCTGCGCCCACCTTGTACACGTCGATCGCTGTGTAGCGACTTTCGAGCCGGTTCGGGACGATAGTGCGCAGGCGGACGGTATTCGGGCCGATCCGGAACTTCGAGGAGATCTGCACGGGATCTCTGACCTCCACGCGCACGGGGGCGCCGCTGCGCATGCTGGCGGTGAAGGGCACGATCGGCATCCCGTTGACCTCCCACCAGCCTGTCACAGTGCCCGTGCCGATCCCGCGGACGAGGCCGAGGAGGCGTAGCGACTCTCCCACGGCCACACTGGGCCGGGCGCCCTCGGCAGGCTCGATGATCCGCAGTTCGAGCACGGAGAACGTCCCGGCCGCCGGACGGACGCGCAGGATGGTGTCGCTCCGGCTCCCCGCGGCGCTGGTGACGCTCACGCGTACCCCCGGGCCGGCCTCGGCGGCGCTGGGGCGGACGGGCCCGATGATTGCCCTGCCCCCGCCCCCCGTGACTCCGGTGCCGAGGACCACAGTCTGGTCGTTCGCGTTCGCCAGCCGGACCGTTGCGCCGATCACGCCCGCCCCGCAGCCGTCCAGGACCGTGATCGTCACGGGAAGCGGCACATCCTGGGTGAGGTATGTCGGCGACGCGCGCACCAGTATCCGCGGGTTGATGATGATCGTGCCGTCATTGGTCTGGCGCGGGCCCACTGTCAGGCCGTCCGCATGGACGGTCACGCCAATGAAGGCAAGGAGCACACAGACCACGGCGAGATGAATGCGACCGCGTGTTCGGAAGTTCATCGTATCCTAGTCTCCTAACGCATGCGTCCGCGGTGTCGCCCCACAACGCTCCGTCAACCCACGATCGCTTGGCCGGTCACCGTTATGGTCACGGAGCTTGTCGAGGGTCCGGTTGGGCCGTTTATGGTGATCGAATGCGTGACGCTGGTCATGGGTGTGATGACCAACTGCCCGTTGACGTCATTCGCACCAAATGTCGAAGAATCGACGCCTGTTGCACTCGTCGATGTCCACTGCAGCGTCGTGCTCTCCCCGCGTTTGATCGAGGTCAAGCTGGCCGTGAGAGTCACCTGTGTCGGCGGCAACACCGTCACCGTGGCGGTGGCCGTCGCCTGTCCACCGGGGCCGCTGACGGTGATCTCGTAGGTCTCTGTCGACGTCGGGGACACCGTCACTTGCCCGTTCACGTCATTCGCGGTGAACCCCACTGTAGACACCACGCTAGTCGCGTCCGTCGACGCCCACTGCAGCGTGCTG
>JALGSS010000518.1 GCA_029821745.1 Candidatus Zipacnadia bacterium | reverse complement strand
ACGAAGTTGTCCCCGTAGACCCAGCTTCCGCGGTTCTTCGGGCCCGGGCGGATGAATGCCTCGGGCCATCGCTTGAAGTTCAGCCCGTCGCGGCTGGTCATGAACACGGCATCGGTAACCGTGGTGGCGTAGCGCGGATGGGACTTGCCCCGGATCACCCGCTCATCCAGCCCGGGGAGGTCCAGCATCGGGCCGGACCAGCCGCGGTCGGTGTAGCGCATCGGGAAGCCCATGAAGATGTGGGGAGCCCGGTAATAGGGCTGAATCTGGTTGGTGTACAACTGCTGCGGAGGCGCATCCGGGTACGCGAGCCATTCGGGTGCCGGGAAGTTCAGGAAATCCTGCGAAGTCGCGGTCATGATGTCGCGCCTACCGGCCTTGAAGCCCCGGTGGTACTCGCGATACTCCTCGCGCACGGGGTCCCAGAAGGCGAGGTTCTGCGAGTCGAAGGCGCCCTCGGTGATGATCGGCTCCGTGCTCATCAGCGAGAAGTGGATACCGTCGCCGGACTTCAGTGCGTAGAGGCCGTGGGGTTTGTTGCCGAGGATGACGATCTTGTACTTCTCGTCGTCCGGGCAGTTGGGGTTCGCGTCTTTGAAGACGGCGGTGTGGGCGGGATCGCCGCCGATCTCCGTCAACGACTCAGGCGCGACGATGATGTTGTTGGCGACGGAGCCGTTGAACTCGACCAGCCCCAACTCCGGCTTGCGCCAGGTGATGCCGTCATCGCTCTCGGCGTAGCACAGGTACCAGGGGTGGTCTTCGATGACCTGCGCGGGCGGTCCGCTGTGCAGGTAGTGGCAGCCCCGGTAGTACATCCGGTACAGGTCGCCGTCTTTGAAGACCGACTGGTACCCGCTGGCATTCCCCTCCCACGGCGCGTCGGTTTCCAGCACGATCTCCTGACGTACGGGCCGGTGCAATTGCAGCCGGCAGTCTTCGCTCATCGAGTCGATTAGGAACTCGTCGACCATGAGCTCCAATCGAGAGCCGATCTCGACGACCTCCTGGGCCTGCGTGTGCGGGCTCATCAGGACAGACACCACCAGTATTGAGCAGGCTATCCGAAACGCCATGCTTGGGTCCTCCGTTCAAGTCATGTGCCACTTACCGTGGCGGCGTTCCCGCCGTCCGCCCTGTCGTTGCCCCTGCCGCTTGTCGTGTCTCTTTTCGTGCCTTTTTTCCTGTCGTCCTTCGTGTCGTTCTTCCTGGCGCTTCTCGTGTCTCTTTTCCTGTCGTTCATCCTGCGGTTCTTTCTATCGTTCCCGAAGGGAAGGTGTTCGGGCCACGCACGCTGAATCCCTTCCTTGAGCAAGCGCTACCCTCGGATGAACAGGCGAGCAGAAGGAGCGAGTCAAATGACGCGAATTGCACTCGTGACAGCGGCACTGATCATGGCAGTTCTCCCCGCAGTCGGACAGCCGGAGGTCCAGACATTGTACGTGGCGCCCGACGGCAATGATGCGTGGTCCGGGCGACTGGACAAGCCGAATGTGGACGGCACGGATGGCCCCCTGGCGACGATCACCGCTGCCAGGGACGCAGTGCGAGACCTCAAGGGTGCCGATCCGGGGCGACCGGTGACTGTGCTGATCCGAGGCGGGGTCTACCTGATGGACGAGCCCTTCGTGCTGACTCCCCTGGACTCGGGCTCCGCCGACGCTCCCGTAACCTACGCCGCGTACCCGGGCGAGAAGCCCGTGCTCAGCGGCGGGCGGGCCATTACGGACTGGCAGGAGGGTGCCGACGGAGTCTGGTCGGCAACCGTGCCCGCCGACGAAGGATGGTACTTCCGCCAGTTGTTCGTCAATGGGAAGCGCCGCATCCGAGCGCGGACGCCCAATGAGGGTTACTTCTTCACAGCGGGCAAGGTCGGCGACGGCAACAACACGGCGTTCCGCTACGCCGCCGGGGACATTCAGCCGTGGGACGACCTCGCCGACATCAACGCGGTTGTCTTCCACTCGTGGGAGACCTCCCTCTTGCCGATCCAGGAGATCGATGACCAGGAGCACATCGTCACCTTCACGGGGAGAGCTCACTGGCCCTTCGAGCGATGGGGGCCGCGCCAGCGCTACATCATCGAGAACGCGCCAGATTCTCTCGACGCCCCCGGCGAGTGGCGCCTGGACAGGGACACGAGCGTCGTCAGCTACATCCCGATGCCCGGCGAAGACATGACCCAGGCCGAGGTCATCGCGCCGAGGCTCACTTCCCTGGTTGAGCTCCGGGGTCAGACCGAGGCTGGCCTGCCGGTGTGCAATGTCACGCTCCGCGGCCTCAGCTTCCATTATCAGGACTGGAAACTCGAGCCCGGCGGCCACAGCGACGCCCAAGCAGCGGTCTCCGTACCCGCTGCGGTTATGGCCGACGGCGCCGTCAACTGCACTATTGAGGCCTGCGAGGTCGCCCATGTGGGCAGCTACGGCATCTGGTTGCGCCGAGGCTGCAAGGACAATCGCGTTATCCAAACCCGGGTGACCGACCTCGGCGCCGGAGGTATCCGCGTCGGGGAGGCGAGTCGGGCCGGTGACGACGCTGCGGAGTCGACAGGCAATCTGGTCGACAACAACCACATCTACGACGGCGGGCATGTATATGCGGCCGGCGTCGGCATCTGGGTGGCCCAGAGCAGCGGGAATGTCATTTCGCACAACGAGGTCCACGACTTCAACTACTCGGGGATGTCGATCGGCTGGAACTGGAACGACGCGCCCAACCGGACCCAGCGGAATACTGTCGAGTTCAATCACGTCCACCATGTGATGAGCGAGATGCTCAACGACGGCGGGGCCATCTACACGCTGGGGACCTCCCCCGGCAGCATCATCCGCAACAACGTGTTCCACGATGTGTGGCCCTACAGCAACATCGGGTGGGGCATCTACCTCGACTCCACGACCAACGGATACCTCGTCGAGGACAACGTGGTCTACAATACCTTCAGCGGCGGCCTGATGTACCACAACGGCGGGCACGTGAACGTGATCCGGAACAACGTCTTCGCGTTCTCGGCCAAGCAGATGCTTTGGCCCGCGTGGACCAAGGACCCCAACACATTCCAGCGCAATATCATCTATCTCACCCAGGGAGAGCTCTTCATCCCCTACGCCCAGACGCGGCTCATACAGCGCCGCCAGGAGGGCGACTCGCTGAGCGATTGGGACTACAACTGCTACTTCAATCCCAATGACGCCAAGCTGCCATTCTTCCGGCATAGCTTCGCCCGCTGGCAGCGCATGGGGATCGACGAGCACTCGATCGTCGCCGACCCGCAGTTCGTCGACCCAGACGCCTATGACTTCCGCCTGAAGCCGACGTCCCCAGCCCTCGCACTGGGGTTCGAGCAGATTGACACGTCGCAGGTTGGTCTCTATGGCGACGCCGAATGGGTGCGTGAGACACAACTCGTCAAGCACGCCCCAACCGTATTGCCATCCGCACCGGAGGCAACCTTCCAGCTCGATATCGGCGACGACTTTGAGGAAACAGCGGTGGACAAGGGCCCGCGAGGCGCCACCGTTAGCGGCGAGGAGAAGACAGCCTCGATCCGCGTGACCGGGGAGCGCGCCGCGGACGGCAAGCAGTCGCTCAAGGTCGTCGATGCTCCCGGGCTGTCCGCCGAGTGGCAGCCGCATTTCTATTACCGCCCGTACTACTTTGCGGGGGCCGTCCGGCAGAGCTTCGACATCCTCTTGGAGCCTGAGGCTAAGCTGTACACTGAGTGGCGTGACGGTGGACCCTACCCGAACAACATCGGTCCCAGCGTCACATTCGAGGGCGACGGGAGCGTCACCGCGAGCGGCACGCTGCTGGCCATTTTCCCAACCGGGAAGTGGCTCCACGTCGAGATTACGTGCGCCCTGGGAACTGACGCGCCGCGGAACTACTCCGTGGTACTCACGCCCCGTGGCGGCGAGTCGCAGGAGTTCACGGACATCGCGTTCAGCGGAACGGGGTTCTGGGAACTCCAGTGGCTGGGTTTCGTCAGCACAGCGCTCAC
>JALGSS010000517.1 GCA_029821745.1 Candidatus Zipacnadia bacterium | reverse complement strand
GGACAAGATGGGCAACGCGGCCGTCGTGGAGAAAGCTGGGACACTGCAGGGCGTCCGGCGTCCCGACGGTGACCGCCTGTGGTGCACGAACCATGCCCTCACCGAGGAGTTGTCTCCCCACCGGGCGAACAGCCCCGAGTCCCTGGACGAGTCCATGGCCCGGTTCGCGGCCATTGACCGGCTGACCGCGAATGCCCCGCTGACGGACGCCCTGCTGCGCGATACTGTGGCCTACAACGGGCGCCCGGGAGCCTTGTGCAGGTACGGTGACGACGATCCGCTCAAGAACGAAACTGAGTGCGCTTTCGTCGCTGCCCCGCGAGACGGCTGGATGCAATTCTGCTTCTCACATCCGGACCGCGACCCGTGGTACCGGGTCGATTTCGCGGGCGGCGAGCCGAAGGCGATCTGATGCACGTGAAAGGCAGTGGAAGCGATGAGACGCCTGATGCTGCCGGCTGGACTGCTGTGCTTCCTCGTGTGGGCGAGCGGCGATGAACTGCTGATCGACTCCGCGCGCGATGTCTTGTCCTGGGGCACGGACAATGGGGGCGAGTTCCCCGGCGCGACCGCCGGCATATCCATCGTCGAAGACCCCGAGCGTGGCCCCTGCGTGCGCGGCGAGTTCGCCTTCGGGGGTGACAGTCGGTACGCGGGCGTCAAATGGCACGGCAGACTGCCCGACGCGAAGGGTCTTGGCTTCTGGGTCAAGATCATGGACCGCGATCGGGGGATAATCCGCGTCCGGGATGCGACCGACCAAGAGCATCTGGCGGGCTTCACGGCAGCTCGGGGCGAGTGGACGAGGGTCCATGTGCCCCTGGCCCCTGAGACCTTCGGGAACCACTGGGGCGGCGTGAATGACGGCGTGCTGCATTTCCCCTTGAAAGCGGTTCTGCTGGCTGTGAACCGCGGACCGGACGTGGGCGAGATGCGGGTGTCGAATCTTTTCGCCGATGTCGACGAACTGCCGGCCTCCGCGCGCTGGAAGGCGGTCATCAAGCCCGGGGTGCCTTCAGGCGTCGCGCTGTCGGGAGAGCCGGCCGAGTACTCGGTGCAGTGCATCAACCAGGCCAACCAGCGCGGCAGATGCCGCCTCGTCGTGACCTCTCAGGCGGCCGGCCAGGAGACCGCTAAACTGTTCGCGCGGGACATTGAGCTCGACGGCTGGGACCACGAGACCATCCGCATGTGGCTTCCGACGAACGCTCTCGGCTACTGGCGTCTGCGAGCCCGCATTCTGGACCTCACGGGAGCTGAGCTGTCCCAGACGGTCAGCGGATTGGCGGTAGTGCCGCGCCCGCGTCACTACGGCGAGGCGGCCCCCGACTGCTACTTCGGCATGCAGCACATCCCGGATCTGGAAGCGGCTGAGCGGCTCGGCGTGAAGGCTGTCCGCGTGGCGCCGGGATGGCGCTGGGCCGAGCCGCGTCAGGGAGAGGTCCGCTGGGAGGCCTACCTGGACCCGATCATCGAGAGCAATGAGAAGCACCACATGCAGATGCTCTTCACGGCCCAGTCCATCGCGCCGAGCTGGATCGCGTGGAAGCGCGACGACAACCCCAAGGTCGCCGGCCTGCCCGATCCGGCGCGTCTGCACGAATGGGAGCGGTTCGTGAGAGACATCGCCGCCCGTTACCGGGGCAAGATCGCGGCCATCGAGATCCAGAATGAGCCCGATCTCACCTGCGCCTGGCAGCCGGGGCTGCCCTTCGAGGAGGGCGTCGCCTACTACGCTGAGCTGCTGAGACGCGGATGGGTCGGTGCGAAAGCCGGCGATCCGGATGTCGACGTCGCCGGGATCGATGTCAGTGGCGGCGACTTCCGCAACTCGCTGAAGTTCACTCGTGGCGTGCTGGACGAGGCCGCGAGCACCATGAACCTGTACACCGGACACCCGTACTCCTCGCCCCGGTACTTCGGCCCGGGCCTGCATCCCAAGTGGCCCATCGCCAACCGCGTCCCCGAGAAATGCGCGGAAGCCCTGGACGCGATGGCCGAATACGGTCGGCCGCGCCGGATGTGGATCGGCGAACTCGGATGGGGACTGCAGCAGGACGCCGACCCGCTGAGCGAGTACTCCATCGACTTCGCGGCATGCATCGCCCAATCGCTCATCGCGGGCAAGAGCGTCCCAGGGGTCGAGAAGTACCTGCATTTCACTCTCGCGGGATGCAATGAAGACGGGTACGAGTACGGTGTGACCCGCGGCCACCCAGCCTACCCGCTGCCCGCCGCGATCGCTTACGCCACCTGTGCGTACGTTCTGGACGGTGGCAGACCCGTCGAGCGGAGGCAGGTGTCAGCCGACCTGTGGCGGGCCAGCTTCGCAAATGAGGACCGGGGAGAGTTGCTGGTCGCGTGGTTCAGCACCGGCGACGCCGTCAGCGTGAAGCCCACGGCTGACGCGCCTCGGGGGGAGTGGATAGACAGTTACATGCACTCCATTGAACCCACCCCCGCCGGCATTACCGTGGGGCGCCTACCAGTCTACTGGGTGCTTCCGCTAAACTCGACTGGTCTGCGCCCAGCGTTCCTCGACCAGATGCAGATGGCAGCACCCGTTCCCGTGAAGCTGGAGCGTGTCTTCCGCTCGCGGATCGACGCGCTGGGCTTGCTTCTCGCCAACCGCACGAACACTGATCAGACCGTCACGGTGCAGACGGGCAATGATCGCCACACGGTGACCGTTCCCGTTGGCGATGAGACCGTTCGCCGGGACGTGCCCCTTCCCCCTGACGCGCCGGCATCAACGGCGATCAGCGTCTCCTGCGGCGATGTATCCACACCCGTGAAGCCCATGCTGCCCTTCCAGCCCTTGTCCGGCCCGCCGGGCGGCCTCACGGTGGACGGCGACCTGTCGGAATGGCAAGGAGCGGCTCAGTTCGGCCTGTCGCAACGAGAGCACGTTCTGCCACCTGATCCTGGCATCGGCTGGAGTGGCCCCGAAGACCTGACCCTGACCGCGTATCTCGCCGCCGACTCCGAGGCGCTGTACTTCGCGGCAAGCGTGACGGACGATGTCCACAGTGCCTCATCGACTGGGCCCGGGAACTTCTGGAACTCGGACAGCATCCAGCTTGCCGTCGATCCGCTCAACGACAGCGGGGACGAATTCGACTCCAACGACCGCGAGGTCGGTTTCGTCCTGGCGCCTGAGGGAGGCCTGGGCTTCATCACGTCGCCGGGGCCCTTCCGTGTCGGCGCGTTCCCAGTCTCCGTCACGAGAGAGCGTGCCCGCACCGTCTACGAGGCAGTGATCCCGTGGGAGGCCCTCGACACGCGCCCGCCGACGCCGGGAGACATCATCGCGGTCAACTTCATCGCCAACGACAACGACGGCGAGGGCCGCAACTACTGGATGGGCCTGACGCCGGGCATCGGCGAGGGCAAATCGCCGATCTCGTACCGACAATTCGCGATAACCGCTGGGGAGTAGCTCTGCATTGCACACATCTTATGTCCCGGGATCGTCCGGTGCAGCCCGGGAATACCACAGGTATGCGCGCCCAGGGAGGCAGATCAGGGCCGTGGATGTGCCGTTGAGCCCCGCAAGGGGCGGCCGCCTATAGCAACGGGCGGAAGCCCGTTGTCCACGGGCCAGAAGCCGGTGTCAGCCCCCGAAAGGGGGCGACAGGACTGAAGACCTGCGCCTACAACGACCTCTCCGACGCCCAACGTCAACGGCCCGCAGGCTGAAGACCTGCGGCTACGACGACGAGCGCCCCCTCCGGGGGCTGACGACTGCGGAGTCGTCTGCACCGCTCACAAGATGTGTGTAATGCAGAGAATGAGTAGCGCCGGCAACGGTCGAGCAGCAGCCAGGACGTTTTACAGCTATCGTCGGCCGGCTTACGAGGGAGACACTGTTCATGTTTCGCACGGTCCTAGACGCCATCATCGACGAGTTGAACCCCGGCCTGTGTCTGCGGGACATCGCGGCTCACTGGGCCTGCAATCCCACGGTCCCCGGACCCGGAATGCGCGCGGCCGGTGAGCTGCTGGTG
>JALGSS010000516.1 GCA_029821745.1 Candidatus Zipacnadia bacterium | reverse complement strand
ACCTACATCGCGTATCTCTACGGCTACATGGAGAAGCTCCCGGAGGACAAGAGATATCCGGGTGTGCTGGGGCACAACTTCGCGCTCATCGGGAACTCAGCCGGAGCGCTCATGACTCTGGCGATGTACGGTGAGACCGGCGATCCAGCGCAGGAAAAGGCCTGGCTGGACATGTTCATGGGCGGCATCAAGCAGTACCTGGACATCGGCATCGGGGTCGACGGCGGAGCGCTGGAGGGAGCGGGATACACCTCCGCCTGCCTGTACTATCTGAACTTCCCGGTCGAGGCGCTGCGTCGGGCGGGTGGCGAGAACCTCTGGGAGCACCCGCGCCTGAAGAAGGTCAATGACTACTACCTGTACGAGGTCCTCCCCGGCGGGAACCCACACGTGCTTCTTCCCGCTCTATGCGAGGGTCTACGAGAGGCCGGAGCTGACCTGGCTGTGGGAGCACGTGACCGGGCGCCTGACCGACCCCAGCGACGTGTTCGGCGACGGGCGCAATGCCGCGCAGCCCATTCTCAACTACACCATTCTCTGGCACGCGCTAGGCCCGAGCAAGCACTTCTCCCGCCGCGGACTCGTCGACATGCGCTCCGGCTGGGGGAAGGAAGACTGCCTCCTCTCGTTCACTGCGGGCGGCAACCCCGAATACGGACACGGCCAGTATGATACCAACCATTTCTCCCTCTACCGAGGCGCGAGCGCGCTCGCGGGGGACTCGGGCTACGGTGGCGGCCAGACCGAGGACCACAATGGCATCCTGTTCGACGGCAAGGGGCAACAGATGAAGGCCACCGAGGGCCGCATCATCGCCTACGAGCCGGGCGAACCGGCAAGCTACGCCTGCGGCCGCGGGGGGGATCTGTACTACAACAAGGCGCTGAAGAAGTTCGACCGCCACGTGCAGTTCGTCCATGACAAGACCAGGCCTTACGCGGTGATCTACGACGAGCTCGAGGCCGATGGCGCGGAGCACACGTACACGTGGATCATGCAGGGAATCAACGCGACGGAGTTCATGATCTCCGGCAAGGGTATGGGGTTCGACCTGAGCGGGGAATTCCCGGTAATCACGGACGAGACCACGAATTGGCAGATGCAGGTCGTGCTGTTCGCGTCTGAGAAACCTGTCTTCACGACCGACATCAACGAGACGAAATGGAGCGCGACGGCAAACATCGTCGAGCATCCGCGGCTCCGGGCCGAAGTGACAACAGCCCAGCAACCCGATTTCCTCGCGTTCCTCTACCCGTGCCGACCGGGAGCGCCGCAACCGACGGTTAGCCGCGTGAACGCCCGGGCCCTGCGCGTGGACTGGGGCGACTGTGTAGACCTGGTGGCCTTCGGTCCCACGCAGACAGACGAGGCCGCCACCGACGGCATCGGCGTCGTGCGTACCCAGCGGTAGAGGCAGTTGCCCGCATCACCGGGTTGGGGCGATTCCCTTATCGGTGACATGCAGTGTCGTTGCGCTCTGCCCGTGAACGTGCGCACGAAATGCGTCCGACGCTTGCCCTGCAGGGCGTCGGCTCCGCAGACTGGTTGTGTTGAGAAAAGGCGCCGATAGCTGTGGGGTGTCGATGCCGCACAATCGACGGGGCCCCACAGATGCCCTGAGAGACCTTGCACGGGGCCCCGTCGCACACGACCAGGCACCCCGTGCCCATGGATGGCCTTTCTCAACACAACCGCATTGGGAGGCCTGTCCGATGGATGGCCGTGAAGTTGCCCTTGGCACGCTCCACCGACAGCGCGTGCCCCTGCCGTGCATCAACTACTCGTGGATGACCAATACGCGCTACATGACCCACGTGGCGGGACGGGAGTACTGGGACGACCCGGAGGGCGTGTTCACGGAGTACATCCGGCGGTCGGGCATCAACCTCGTCCCCCAATGGTACATGCCCGGCGAGGGCCAGCGGCGCCTCGAGCACGGCGAGATCATGCACGAACCCAACCCGCACGCCGAGGCCGGATTCCGCACGCCGGAAGATGTTGTCAGGGCCATCGACGCGCTGCCCGACGATGAGGTTGTCGAACGCGACTACGACATCGAGGGCGTGGCCGAGAGCTACGCGGCAACTGTTAATGCTCACATGGACGCCCTTGGGCCTGACGTACTGGTGATCGGTGGGTTCGGGCAGACGGACTTCATGGGCGGTTACAGTCGCTGGGGCTACGAGAACTACCTGGTTGCCGCAGCTCTGTACCCGGATGCCATGCGGCGCTACTACCACCATTCATCCGTTGTGGGCAGGCTGCAGAACCAGGCCATCGCCCTGGCATGCGAACGCCACGGCATCGCGCCCTTCGTGTACTCCGGCCAGGACATCTGCACCTCGAAGGGCCCCATCATGTCGCCGCCGATGCTGCGCGATCTCTACTTCCCGGCGCTCAAGTGGTGCGTCGAGCCGCTGGTTGAGGCGGGCATCGGCATCATCTGGCATTGTGACGGTGACATCCGCCTGATACTCGACGACATCATGGGTCTGGGCGTCATGGGGCTTCAGGGGTTCGAGGAGGAGCATGGACCACGCTACGAGGACATGGTGGAACTGACCGACCCGGCAGGTGCGCCGATTTCAGTCTGGGGGTGCGTCTCAGTGACGAGCACGCTCCCCCACGGCACGCCTGCTGATGTGCGCGCGGCGGTGGAGCGCTCCTTCACTCTCGCCGGTCCGGGGCGGGGGTTCGTCCTGTCGTCCACCAGCAGCGTCATGCCGGAAGTGCCCCTGGAGAACATCGCGGCTATGTTCGAACACGCCCGAGCCTTCGGCAGAGAATTCCTGGGCTGAAGCCGACCGCCGGACGGCGTGCGGCGCCGAAGGCCCGGGCGTCTGTTCGCGTGACCTGGATCAGGCTCCGTGTCTATTGCGCGTTGTTGTCGTTCGCCGCCTGGTGCTCCTCCTCAACGGCCTTCCTCATTGCCCTGCGTGTCACCCGTCGATGCGAGCAGTCCCGTATCTGGTGCAGTCGTGCGGTGGCTGAATGCTCGCGGGCCGCGCTGATCTGTTGCGGTGCCGACACCCCGTGGGACCCTAGGGTTATTGGAACCACAAATTCAGGTTTAACCCTAGTGCATTGCGTCCTATAATGAATTAGATATAGCTTAAGCTCAATATGAGATCAAGGAGCTCATGATATACGCAAGCAAGAATCCATTAACTCTGGCTCGGGGACTGCACCGGGGCGGTCGCGGGAACGTCCCGCGGCTGCCCCACGCGGGCAGCCTCCGGCGAACGGCGGTGTGAATGCGTGACACGCCAAAACCATATCCGCAAATCGTACCGCGGTCGAAGCCGCCGTTCCGGCAGCGCCGCCGCGATGACAGCTCTCGGTCTCCTGGCCCTGATCGGGTTCGCAGGGCTCACCATCGACTTCGGCCTGGCGATGATCGGGTGCCAGCAGTGCCAGACCGTGGCGGACACAGGGGCGCTGGCAGGCGCCCAAGAACTCGATGATCCGGATTACGCCGGTGCCCTCGCCAGATATGTCTCCTGGATCAACGTCCCTCTGCCACAGCGAACCGTCTTCACGATCTCAAGCAGCTTCTATCCCGTTGGGGACGTTCTGCCCAGCGGGAACCCGGCACCCCGCGGGGGGGCGCTGATCATCAAGGCGAGGAAGTACGTGAAGTACTTCTTCCTGCCGGTCCTCGGGTTCGATGGTGTGACGGTCGCACGGACGGCCACGGCCACGAAGTATCTTAGCGGCACCTGCATCGCCCCGATCTGGATATCATGGACAACGGTCCCTGTGGAAGGTCAGATCTGCGACCTTCTCATGAAAGGCCCCAGCGAGTCCAATGTTCCCGGTAGCTTCGGTTTCCTCACGCCCAATGGCGGCGTCGACTTTGAGGACGCACTGAGGGGGACAATCACCATCGAGGAGGAAGAGCTGCAGCGCGTCAAGGAGAACGACACCGTCTGGGCTTACACCGGTGTTGCGGTGGCCCATTGGCTTGGACCACTCAAGAACGACTGGAACTCGCGCATGGAACGGGCCACGTGGGACCCGTGGGCGAGTGACACATGCGAGGTGTTCCACGCGGACAACCCACGCATTCTGATCGTGCCCTTCGTGGAGTGGCTGGACGGCACAGGCAATAACGCCCGCTTCAGAATCGACAAGTTCGGCGCCTTCTACATCGAGAGCGTGATCGCGAACGGGGCCAACTCCTACATCAATGGGCGGTTCATTGACTTCATGAAGCCTGGCGGCAAAGTCCTTGGGATCAATCCGGGTCAGCTAGTCGAATAACACGGACGTTCGGGTTCCCCCCCCACCGCAGATGGCCCCCCGCGTTGCGTCGAGAGACGCTCCCGGGGGGCCGTCCGATTCTGCTCGGAGGTCGCCGGGTATTCGGACAGAACCCAGTCGACAAGGGCAGGCGGAGGTCGGGCCGCGTTTGAGGGCGAATCAGTCTCTGTTGGTGCGCGGGACCGATAGGCAGTGATGGATCAAGGAGCGAGACACGATGGCAAGGCCATACGGTTGTGTTGAGCAAGCGCAATCATGGGCACGGGGTGTCCCGCATTGCGGGACGGGGCCCCGTGCAAGG
>JALGSS010000515.1 GCA_029821745.1 Candidatus Zipacnadia bacterium | reverse complement strand
ACAGGGGGTAGGTCGCATTCCCAATCCAAGGAGCATGATCCATGGCCATCTTCGACTTCACGTCGGGCGAGCCGCCGGTTCCGCACCGTCGCTTCGGCGGCGGCCGCTGGCATGTCCGCGAGATATCACGCCCGTCCAGAAACACCGACATCACCGTCGCCGTCAATTCGCCAGAGATGCACGTTGCCTTCCCCGGCATCTGCAAAACACTCGGCGGCGATCTGCTCGTGGTCTACCGTGAGGGCTTCACCCACGCGGCCACGGACGACCCGGCCGACGGGCGCATCATGATCGTGCGCTCGAGGGACCTGGGCGAGACATGGGGGAATCCAGAGGTGCTCGTAGAGACGGATGCCCACGATGACCGCAACTCAGCGATCGCGTGCATGAGCGACGGCACGCTGGTCATGTGCTGGGACAAGTACCTGAAAGGCGCGCATCACGGTGCCTTCTTCGTCACCAGCGGCGATGAAGGGCAGACGTGGTCCGGCCCCACGAGGCTCGACCTCATCGACAACGTCCACACGCGTAGCCCAGCCATCGAGCTGAACGGCAGCGAGTGGCTGTTCCCCGTCCCTTGTTCGGATTCCACGGGCGATGATCCGGCCACGTACGGCGTCATCTACAACCGCGCCACGGGCGAGCAGCAGATCAGCTTGATAACCCCTCGGGGCGACCGGAACATCGCGGACGAGTGTGCGCTGGCGCGGACAAAAGAAGGCCTCCTCGTCGCGCTGATACGGTCCAACTCGGACCCTGTCCTGTGGCAGACGGTGTCGTATGATCGCGGGCGCACGTGGCTGCCTGCGTGGAAGTCCGAGATCCCCTCGCAGTTCACACCCGCCGACCTCATCACTCTCGAGGACGGCGCCCTGCTGTGCAGCTTCTCCTTCCGCGAGCGCCGAAACGAGCGCCAGTGCATCTCGCGTGACGACGGCGTCACCTGGAGCGTAGAGGACAGCATCGACGTGTACGATGGCGTCCCTCCGTCGGCGGACCGGTCGTACCCGGCGGCTGTGGAGGTGGAGCCCGGAACCATCGGCACCGTCCTGTACGAAACGCACCCGCATCCCAATGGTGGCCGGATCTACTTCTGCAGAACCAACGTGGCACAATTCGAGGCGAGCCGGCGGTCGGCGCTCTGCCAGGACGACCCTCACGCCGCGGGCCCATCCATCGCTCTTCCCGCGCCAGGCAGCATGGTCCGCTTGACGTACCGGTTCACCGGGCATTTCGGGGCACCGCCCAACGCGATTAGCGTGGACCTGTGCGACAAGAACCTGGACCCGCTGGTGACCGCCGGCTATCGCGTGGGCGTCACGCCCGACCGGAAGACCAGCCCGCCGAACTGGGTGACCGTTCTAGGCGAAGCAGGCGATGTCCTGCACGATGCCCCCGCGGTCGGCGACTGGTTCGACGACGGCAACGAACACGAACTGTCGCTGAGTTGGGGCGAGGGGCTGGAGTTCGCCATCGACGGTCACCCACAATGCAGGTTGCCGACGAACGTAGACCCGGCCCACCTTGCTCTGCGCACAACCCGGGCCGCGGTCGCCGTATACGAGATAGTCTTCGGATAATGACGGGAGGGCCACCATGGCCGACAAACTGACGCTTACCAACTCCAACCGATACTGGGACGAGGCCGTCGAGCTCATCGCCGGCGGATCCCAGACAAACAGCAAGCGCCCCCAGGGGTACGCCCCGGGCGCGTTCCCGATCTACGTCGAGCGCGGGAAGGGATGCCGCGTCTGGGACGTGGACGGTAACGAGTACATCGACTACATCCTGGCACTCGGGCCGATCACCCTCGGCTACTGCTACGACGCCGTGGACGATGCCGTGCGAGAGCAGTTGGACAAGGGCATCATCTTCGGCCTGCTGCATCCGGTCGAGGTGGAGGCGGCCCGGCTGATCTGCGAGACCGTTCCCTGCGCCGACATGGTCCGCTTCCTCAAGGGGGGCAGCGAGGTGACGTCCGCTGCCGCCCGGATCGCCCGGGCCTACACGGGCAGGGAAATCATCCTCAATTCCGGCTACCGGGGCTGGGGCGACACCTGGTCGGCTCAGATCGAGCCGCCGAGCGGCGCCGGCATCCCCGAGTGCCTCCGGGCCATGGTGAAGACTTTCCCGCGAGATGACAATGACGCCCTGCGCGCCCTGCTCGAGAGGTACAAGGGCAAAGTCGCCGCGGTCTTCGTGGACGTAGCGTCCGCGACCGCCGCGCCGAAGGAAGTCGTCCAGGGGATGCGGGACCTGTGTGATGAGCACGGAGTCTTGCTGTGCTTCGACGAGATCGTCACCGGTTTCCGTCTTGCTCCCGGCGGCGCCCAAGAATACTACGGGGTGACCCCCGATCTGGCGTGCTTCGCCAAGGGCATCGCCAACGGGATGCCCTTGGCCTGCGTCTGCGGCAAGCGCGAGGTCATGCAGATCGCCAAGGACCTGCTGATCAGCGTGACCTACGGCGGCGAGTGCCTCTCCCTGGCTGCAGTCGTTGCCTGTCTCAACGAGTACAAGGACAAGCCTGTCCACGAGGCCATCTGGGAGCAGGGCCGGCGGCTCATGGACGGCATCAAGGCTCTTGGCGAGAAGCACGGAGTGCCATTCTGGTGCAACGGGCTCGCGCCGCAATCCCAGCCCGCCTTCAATTACGAGGACGCGGCGCTCAACGCGGACGTGTGGAGTCTCTTCCTACAGGAGACGGCGCGGCGTGGCGTGCTCGTGCGCCGCGGAGGCCTGCTGTTTGTCACCTACATGCACAAGTCCGAGGATGTCGACGAGACTCTCGCCGCGATGGATGAAGCCCTGGCCATCGTTGCCGAAGCTGTGGCCTCGGGGGACGTCAAGCAGTTCCTACACACGGCCGACATCGAGGAGAGCTTCCGGCGGTTCTGACACGGTGGGCCGCCCGTCAACCCACTGTCTATGTTCGAATCGCAATAAGTACGCTAACGGACAATATTCGCAACGGCTGTTCGGCGTTGCTATTGGCCCATCGAGAAAGCGCCCGCGGTTACACGCGGGCGCCTCGTTTTTGCCGACTAAAGCAGGAACTCACCGCGGCGCGTGGAACTAGAAACTTGTGGGGGCCCAGATGTGTATAGATATTCGAGTACGCGGCACCCTTGCCATATCGGCGGCACAACAGTGCTTGCTGCGGAGTCCGACCAGCAAGCTGCTTTCCCGATGGTAGCGTGCCGCCGGACCGCTGAGGGTTGAGTGGGCGGCTGCGTTGCGAGTGGGCGCTACGCAAGACTATTATTTGAGTTGAGGGAACCAGATAGAAGTCGTATACTCGAGAGGTCTAGTTGTATAGGCACGTAGCTGTGCTTGCTTCACCCACACCTTGTGCGATGTACAGACTAAGGAGGCGCACCCCATGCGACGTGGTTTCACCCTGATAGAACTGCTGGTTGTCATTGCCATTATCGCTATCCTCGCAGCGATCCTCTTCCCGGTCTTCGCACGTGCTCGCGAGAAGGCTCGGCAGACGAGTTGTCTATCCAACCTCAAGGAGATCGAGTTGGCGGCGCACATGTACAAGCAGGATTACGACGAGCGAAATGTCTATGACCGAATGAGTACCACCAACCCGGCGACACCCAATGGACCGTACGTTAGCCCGTACTGTGGCACCAACTACTGGTACGTCGACATCCTCGAGCCGTACATCAAGAACAGGCAGATCTGGATGTGCCCCAGTGACCCCGGCCCCCGCATCTGCGTCGGTTTCCCCGATCATTCGTACGAGCCTAACACGGAGATGATCGGTGTTAAGGATGCGAAGGTCAAGGACCCGACGGGCACCATCCACTTCATCGATGCCAAACTGAACAGCCGGGCGCACTATAGCGATCCCGGCAGCTACTGGAACATCGCCTTCGCGGACGGGCACGCGAAGTGGATGACCGTTGACGGCGAGAATCTCTCCTGGACCGGCACCACCTACCCTGGTCTCGCGCCGTACCACTGGACGCTGGCTGAGGACGGTCCGTAGATTTACTACCCGATCGACTCGACCAACTCAAGGGCGTCCGCGGCGACAATGCGGACGCCCGCTTTTTTTCGATTGCAGGAAGGAGCCCTGGGGTCGCGTGGAGAAATGAGAAAGTGTGAGGCGATCCCGGTTGTCAGCCTTGGGCTGGACGCGGGGAGCCCTCACCACAAAGATGGATCGTCAGTGCTGCCTGCGCAGTCCGACCGGCAAGCTACTTCCCCAATGGTTCGGGTGCCCTGGGTGGGTCCCCGGCTCGCCGGTTGGAAGTCTCCTCCGGACTGCGAGGCACGGACGCACTGGACTTGGGGTGGCGGTGGGGGTACACCAGACTACACATGCTGTTGAGCTGCAGATCGAGAGCCGACCGATGTGCACGCGGCCAACCTACACGGCCGGCATGCGCGTACGCAGGGCCGACTTGAGTAACGTAACCCGGGCCGGCCATCGCCTCGGCCAGTCTCACATACAGCAGCTACCACGCAGATACGCGCTGCTCGGCGGCCACTCGAAAT
>JALGSS010000514.1 GCA_029821745.1 Candidatus Zipacnadia bacterium | reverse complement strand
GTAGTACATGCGGTACAGATCGTCGTCGCGGAAGATGGTGTGGAACAGGCTTGCATTGCCCTCCCACGGCTCGTTGTGCTCAATCGCCACGCCCCGTTCCGTGGGACGGTGCAGCGTCAGCTCAGCGCCATCGCCCATCTCGTCGATCAGGTAGTCATCGACGAACAGCTCGAGGCGGGAGCCGATGTCGACCGCATCGGCTCCGTGAGCGGCAGTCAGGGAGAATGCGATCAACAGCCCTGAGATCACACAGAGGCAGGTTGTCAGGTGTTCCATGTGGGTGCCCTCCGAAGGCCGGCGAGATCGGTAGTATTGCGTGGCTGTTGTCCGCTGCCCTTTCCGTACGGGCAGGCAGTCTTCCTCCGTGCGCGCTGCACCCCCTCGCGGCATGTCCCGGAGGTAGATACGCGGCGGGTCGCGAAAACCTCAGCGAAGATGCTACGACGATGCGTCAGAGCCATCTCACACATCTCCCGTTCCGGGGCTGATGACCCATGTCTCAGGACCGTGTCCTGCTCTTCGCCGATGACTTCAGCGCGTACCCGCTGGGACCTGTCGAGAATGGGTACACGCCTTGGGGGGAGTACCACTGCCGCACGGACCAGGGGCGCCTCGGACCGTGGGCGGAGGCGACCACACATCATAGCTGGCGGCAGAGCAACGGGTGCTGGCGCGTGGCCCAGGATGGCTCACGCCGCGTGCTGGAGCAGACGTTCTGCGCGAAACACAGTTACCCGCTCATCGTCACCGGGGACGAGCACTGGCGGGACTACCAGCTTGAGGCAGAGGTCCGCCCATTGTCCCTCGCGGCTCCGTGTGGCCTTGTCTTCGGCTACCGGCACTCCCGAGATTACTTCGCTCTGCTCCTTGACGGGGCAGCCCCGCGGCTCATCAAACGGACGCATGACCACACGGAAGAGCTCGCATCGGCGCCCTTGATCCCTGACGTTTCAGAGTACGTGAGTCTGTCGGTGGCCTGTGGCCCCGAAGGCATCGTTGGACGGTGTGGGGACATCACGCTGGTTGTGTTGGGGAATTGTGATCATGGGCACGGGGTGTCGCGTCGTGTGCGACGGGGCCCCGTGCAAGGGATCTCACAGGCTCCGTGGGGCCATGTAGCGCTTCGGTCACGACGCGCTGTGACACCCCACGACCATGCGCCACGGGTTCCTCAACACAACCCACTGGAAACGCCCGCGCCTGAGTTCCCCGGAGGCCTCATCGGGCTCATCGCCAATGCTCCGGCGCGTTTCGCCAACATCAGGGTCTCCGCCTCGCGCGAGGAGGAGGAAGCGGCAGCCCACAGGGGTGCGGGGCATACGGCCGAACTGAATCGGCTGAGGCAGCAGCGCCCCAGACCGGTGCTCTGGCGCAAGGTCGACATCTCCCGCTTCGGCACCGACCGGAACTTGCGCGTGGGCGATCTCGACGGCGATGGTGAGAATGAGATCGTGCTGGCCCAGCATCGCCCGTACCTGGGCGGCGACGGTTGCTGCATGATCAGTTCTCTCGCGGCCCTGCGCCTGAACGGCGAGGTGCTCTGGCACGTGGGGGATCCCGCGCCCCAGAGCGGCGACACCACCGCCGATCTCTGCTTCCAGGTGCACGACATTGACGGGGACGGCTGCGCCGAGGTCCTCTACACCAGCGAACTCGAGCTGCGGATCGCCGACGGAGCCACCGGGGAGACGCGGCTGAGTGTGCCCACGCCCGACACTGCTCCCCCGGCGGCTCAGGGCGGATACCCCATGGCGCGGGTTGTCGGTGACTGTCTCTACTTCTGTGACCTCGACGGCTCTGGGCGCAGGGACAGCATCATCCTCAAGGATCGCTACACTCAATGTTGGGCGTATGATGCCGACCTCGGTCCCCGGTGGACTCATCGCTGCAATACCGGTCACTACCCCACGAGCTACGACCTAAACGGTGACGGCCGCGAGGAGATCATGATGGGCTACAGTCTCCTGTCAGCGGACGGCGAGTTGCTGTGGGAACTGGATGCGATCGATCACGCGGATAGCCTGGTTATCGGTCCGCTGCGAGACGGGGGCCCCGTGCGCCTCGCGGTCTCCGGCAGCGACGCGGGCTTCTACCTGCTCGACGCAGAAGGCGACATTCTGCGACACCACGCCATCGGCCACGCCCAGACAATCTGCGTTGCGAAGCTCCGCCCTGACGTGGATGGTCTGCAGATAGTCGTCAATACCTACTGGGGAGAGCCGGGGATCACGCTTGTCCTTGACGCGGATGGGAACCTACTGGACGAGTTCGAGCCGGTGCACTACGCCTGCCTGCTGCAGCCGGCGAACTGGGGGCCGGATGGCAGTGATCTCATCCTCCTGTCCACCCACCCTCTCGAGGGCGGGATGATCGACGGTCGCGGGCGACGCGTGGTCATGTTCCCCGACGACGGCCACCCTGTGCTTTGCTCAGACGTGCGAGACATCGACGGTGACGGAGTGGACGAGGTGCTCACGTGGGACCGGAATGCGCTGTGGATCTACAAAGCGGACCCCGGGTCTGACTGCCGGTCAGGGCCGTACCCCGAGCGCAACCCGTGGTGCAATGACTCCAATTACCGGGGCCAGTATTCCTTCCCGCGGTGATGTGGGGAATCCAGCGAACCGAGGTCAGAGACATCATGACCCGAGCGTGCGTGAGTCTAGTCATCATCGCTCTCAGCCTGCTGCCGCCGGCGCTTCAAGCCGACGCCCCGGTGCCCTGCGGAAGGGCCTTCTGGAGCGTGCCGACCGTCGACTCGGTCCCGGAGCCGGACGCACTTCTGACCCCGGCGGGTTGGCCTCAAGCCGCCGCCTTCACAGGACTGCGCAATCTCAGCAGCGGCAGACTGAGCCGCAACCAGCCCGTGTTCTGGATCGCCCGGGACGCCACGCGTCTCATCGTGGGCTGGATGGTGCCCAGACTCAACGGCGCGCCCCTGGCAAAGCAGGTCACGGACCGCGATGGGCATCTGTGGAACGACGACACGGTCGAGATCTTCCTCGACCCGGGCCACACGCATAGTGACTACTTCCAGTTCATGGTCAATGCCAACGGGACCCGTGGTGACGCGCGAGGGAGGGACCGATCGTGGAATGGTGAGTGGGAGGCGCGGGTAACCGAGACCTCCGACGCGTGGGCAGGTCAGGCGTTGATCCCCTTCGCGACGCTCGGGGCGGCTGCGCCCGGCAAGGACACGATCTGGGCTGCGAACTTCGGCGTGGACCGTAGCCCCGGGCAACGCCCCGTGGATGGCTGGGAGGTCGAGGAGCCCAATATCACCTGGAGCCGCCTCGGGAGCGGCTCGACCTTCCACGAGCCTGTCAGCTTCGGTCACCTGATCTTCCGCCCTCAGGACCGCGTGCAGATCACTGGTCTGGGTAATCCGTGGGGGCGGGCGCTTCGTGTAAGGGGACGAAGCAGCGCTCCGGTCAGCGTGGAGGTGGTCACGCACCCGGACCGAGATCCTGTCTGGGCGGAATCTTCTCCGGCGGACGTGAGCGACATCGATCTCCGCGTGCCTGAGCTGGCGCCCGCTGAGTACGTCGCCGGCGTGACGGCTGCCGGGCCCGACGGCAAACTCGCATCCATCCCTGTGCGCTTCGGCGCTACGGACGTACTGGATGGCCGGATTGAGGTTCTGGCCGTCGCGCGGGAGATGACGGTGCAGGCACGCCTGGAACTGGCCAATCCACCCGCTACCAGTCAAGTCCAGGCCCGGCTCATGAACGGTGCCGGGGAGGTCGTCCGCCTGGGCAGTCTCACCCTCAATGATGGGCGAAGCGACGAAACGTTGCGCTGGTCCTTCGCCGATCTGCCCGCTGGAGACTACTTCCTCCTGCTGCAGGATCCTGAGCGCCCCGAACTGAGTAGGAACGTCCCCTGGACCGCACCTGAACGCCCCGCATGGCTGGGCTCCACCGCGGGCCTGTTCGGCGACGACCACGTGCTGAAGCCGTGGACGCCCCTGCGCGTGCTCGGGCGCGACCCGCTGAGGATCGCCTGCTGGGGACGCGA
>JALGSS010000513.1 GCA_029821745.1 Candidatus Zipacnadia bacterium | reverse complement strand
GGCGTCTACACCGTGCTGGTCATCGCGAAGGGCTACAAGGCGGTTGATTACCACGGCGTGCAACTGCGAGCCGGGAAGAGCACGCGCCTGGACCCGGTCCTCACGCCCAAGTAGGGTTGTGTTGGGAAGCCCAATGACGCATGGCCGTGGGGTGTCACTGCGTGTGTGACGCCCCGTGCCCATGATTGCTGGGCGTTGCGGGCCGGCTGCCCGCATTGCCGACAATTTGTGTGGCTCGGGAGGTCACGTCAGCACGGCCATGGAAGGCGTGATGTGCGTCTCACTTCCCGGATGCCGGAGGTCGAGAATGGCCCGCGTCTTTACGCTCATCGCCTCCACGATGGTCGTCGCCCTACTCCCGTCCTGTCTCTTGCTCGCCCAGGAGCAAGCCCCCCCCGAACGCCCCCGAGAGTCTGGCCCCGAACGCGGGCTTTGAGGAGGGCGCTGAGCAACCCGATGGCTGGAGCTTCTATAGCTGGGAGGGTGCCGAGGGCTGGTGGGATGAAGCGGCAGCGCGTTCCGGAGATCGCAGCCTCGGCATGAAGGGCATCAACGGCGGGTGGAGCTGCAAGTTCCCCGTGGAGGCGGAGGCGATCTACGGCTTCAGATTCCATTACCGGGCCGAAGGCGGCCCGAGCCGGATCATCATCTACGTGCGCGAGGTCCGCGACGGCAGGATCGGCAAGAGCATCGTCTACAAGCCGGTGGCGATGACGTCGGAATATGCCCCCTACTTTGCCTGACCTCATGCCCTACGGAGTACCGAAGTAATGTGCCCACACCTTCCGGATGCCGGCGATGGTCTGCGCGATGTCCTCATCCGAGTATCGCTGATCCACCGGCAGCCGCATAACTGTGGCTTGCATCGTGTCCACGTTCGGGCAAGTGGTGTCATCATAGACCGTGTCGCGCCAGAAAGCCGGGACGGCGTCGGTCAGCGGATAGTAGCGCTTTTCGCGGACCAGTTCGGTGCGCAGAATGTTGCCCGCCGGGCCGATGCGGCTGCCGATGGACAGACCCTCGGCCGCCAGGGCCTGACGCATCTCCTGGCATGTGGCCTCGGCGCCGGAGTAGCGCGCCGGTATCGGCCACCACGACGGCTCGCCGCCCTCGGCGAGCCGCGGCAGGTGCAGGTGGGGTAGATCGCCCAGCTCGGCATAGTACCGCCGGGCGACGGCGTCACGCCGGGCGACGAGCGCCGCGAGTTTGTGTAACTGGGCCAGGCCGACCGCCGCCTGCAGGCACGAGGGACGGTAGTTGGGGGCGAAGAAGGGGATCGGCTGGTCGCCGTAGCCAATGGACCCGTCGCGGATGTAGGTCTTGTCATGGAAGAGCCCGGCGATGCGCGCGGTGGTGTCGTCGTTGGTCATGACGAAACCGCCGTCACCGGTCGACATCTGCTTGGACTCGTTCATGCTGAAGCCCGCCGCGTGGCCGATGGTGCCCAGGTAGCGGCCGCGATACTTCCCCCCATGGGCCTGGGCGCAATCCTCCAGGATCTTGACGCCGGTGCGTTGGCTCAGCGCCATCATCTCGTCCATCGGGCAGGGCAACCCCGCCAGATGTACAGCGATAACGACACGCGTGCGGTCGGTGATGCGCTCTCGGGCGCTTTGCGGGCTGATCAGCGTGGTCTGCAGGTCTATGTCAGCGAACACGGGGGTGGCGTGCAGGGCGAGGATGGCGGCGACCGTGCCGATGTCGGTCATCGGCGTCGTGATGACCTCATCCCCTTCGGAGACCCCCAGCGCCGCGAGCGCCGTATGCAGGGCCGCCGTGCCGGAGGTGACCATCACGACATGGCGCACGCCGAAGGCCTCGGCGACGGCCTCCTCGAACTCCTGGACCTTCCCGCCCGGCCCCATCAGCCGCCCGGCATCGATCACCTCGCGCAGTTGCTGCAACTCCTCATCGCCGTAGCGGTTCTCAGTCCTGTATGGGGTCGGCTTGGCCTTGGGGCCGCCATTGATGGCCAACGCGTCCATGGGCGTGCACCTCCGGTTAATGGTTGGTGCTGTATTTCGTGGCGGACGTCTGAAGTCTCTGCGCCTGGGCGGCTTGACGGCGCCGCGGAATGCCGAACTTGATGTCGAGGGTCCCGTCGGTCACGCTGACGCCGCGGAACTCCTTGACGACGGCTCGGTTGAAGTCGCTTCCGCCCAGCAGGAACAAATCAGCCTCGTCCATCACGTGTTGACCCTCAGTGTCCACATTGATAACGAACACGCCCGGTTTCGCACTGGGCTCGTAGCCGACTTTCAGGTACAGGCGCACCGTGTACGTCCCCGGCTTGACGGTGAACCGGTAGCCCGGGGTGTCGTAGGCCTCGGTTGCGTAAAGTGTCGGGTCAGAAGTGCCGGTGAGGCCCGCGACCGGACGGGTGACGCTCTTGTAGCCGCCAAGGTACCCGTAGCCCCCCTCCTCGAAGGGCTGGTCGGGGAAGAACAGCGTTCCAGACTCAGCGCGGTAGTAGGCGCGGCCTCCCTGGCCGCAGTTGACGGCATACGTGCTCCGAGCCGTCATCTGCGCTTGCTCGGACAGATAGCCTTCAGCGGCGGCTTCACGCAGTTTGCCCAGTTCCATGATCCGCTTGGCGAACAGCAGGCGGTGCGCCTCGGCGTAGGCCCCGTCAGCGCAGGCCCTCCTGGCCGCTGCAACGTGCTCCGCCAGCGCAGTCACGTCCGCGCCCGTCTCCCTCACGACCTGGACTCCGGCCTCGACTGCCGCGACCCGCTCGGCAAACCAGGCGGCTGTATCCTCGGAGACGCTTGTCTCCGCTCGCGGCGGTTTCGACTGGATCAGCAGGGGGCGCCCGAAGCGGAATGAACGCAGTTGGAACGGGGCGAGATCGATCGTGAGAGCCTTCTTCTCCGTCTTGACCGCCATGCCCGTAACCAAGTCGATGCCCGCCGAGTTCCGGGAGAAGTGACACGTCGCGCGCGCGGGGAAGCAGAGCGTATTCACGGCGTAGACGTAGCTCCCCTCGCTGGTCGTGCGGTAGCGGACCGTCACCGGGTCGGTCGGCCCGTCGGCGTCCTCAAACCCGACGGCCGGGAGGGCGCAGTAGGCGCGGGCGAACTCGCGAGTGACCTCGTCGCGTCCCGCCGTGCCCAGGGGCTGGCCGCCGATGAGCATGCGGGTCGTGTCCATCGTGGCCAGGCAGAAGGCGAAGTCCTTGAGGAAGAAGCGTCCGTGCGGTTTGACGTCGGCGTTCTGGAAGTAGCCCTTGTATACGTCAGGCTTGAGAGAGTCGTTGAAGCTCTCGAAGTACCTGAGGAAGCCGGCGGATGTCGCTCGCCCCGGCGCACGGAACCTCGTGAAGTTCGCGCGGTCGAAGGCCACTTCATCGTGCCGGCTCTCCGAGTTGTCCCAGTGCTTCTTGTGGCGGTAGTCGGTTGGGTGTCGCCGGGGCACGAGCACCACGGACTTCAGTCTCCGCAGGGCGTCCAGGTCGATGCCGAAGTCCCGATAGTAGTGAGACGCCAGGTCAGGAGTCCCGTCACCTTGTTCCCAGGGGGCGACGGGCAGGGAGAGGAAGACCGGGAGGTCCGCTCGAATCGCAGTTGCCATCCGGTCGATCTCCGCAACCAGCTCTGTGGTCTTTGCGGCCCGCCAGGCCAGCCACGCCTCCAGCGCTGGGCCCGTCAGGAACTTGTGCCGGGCCTGGAAACGCTCCCGACCTTCCGCCCTCGGCACAGAGGTCCCTGTCTCGGCCTCGAATTGGGCCACGGTGGCGTCGTCGTAGCCATGATCTAGAGACCCGAACGACCACACGGGCGTGCGCCAGATGTCGATCCCCCCGAAGGCCGGGTCAGGCCCGTAGCGGCGCAGTGTCTCATTGACATGCTTCAAGAACGCCCTGCGCACTACGGGATGCACGGGGTTGGCCAGGTACCCGAACGTCCCATTGACCAGGTCGCCCTGGGCGTCGCGCGTGAACAAGCCTTCGCCGATCAGCGTCTCCATGCGATTGGGCAGCAGGTAGAGTTCGGGGAGTGTGTAGAGATTGACGGTGCCGATGAGTTGCTTGCCCCGTGCGCCGAAAACCTGCAGGAAGAGGTCAATCCACCCCTCCGGACGCAGCGCCCCGCCGGGATAGGTGCCGGACACGGGGTAGTAGACGCCGTGGTAGCGGAGGACCGGGTAGGCAATCAGTTCCTGGCCGGTGTAGTCGAAGTAGTCGCAGAGCGTCTCCAGATAGCGGACGGCCTGGTCGGACCCGGGATGGCTGCCGAAGAGAATTTCGAAGCTCGCGTCTTCGTCCAGGTGTCCCAGCTTTCGATGGGGTAGTTCCCTGGGTGTATCGACGGCCAAGCGCGGAAGCGGGGCGTCCAGCGACCGAACGGCAACGGTGGCGACAGCGGCAGGCATGCCGGGAACCATGGTCCGGGCCTCGAAGAGATAGCGGCTGCGGTCGGGATAGAATAGGTAGCGCGTCGTCCGCATCTCACCGCTGAGCGGGTACTCGTTGCCGCTCTGGACCCCGCCTTCGAGGCGGTCGCGGTGCTGCCGGCTGTCCGCTTCGGGGTACATATACAACCCCATCGAGCGTGGCTTGTCGTCCGGCCACACGACCTCCAGGACGACCGGCTCGCCCTGGCACTGGACCTCCGGGAACTCCATCTCAAAGCCGAAGCGATCAGCTTTCTCGGGCCCGGCCTCACGATAGGCGACGTCGCCCAGGGTATTGATCGTCGTCGCGGCGCCGGCGAGAAGTTTGGCTTCCGACCCCTCGGCCGCGCACTCAAGGACCTGTGTCGGCTCCCCGACCCTCAGCCCATTCTGCGTCGGGGGCGATCCCGGCGACAGCTCGTAGGCCACGATCCGGAAGGAGCGAGTCACTGACGCCTCCCCATGCGTGACGGTGCAGGTCAGGCGGTAGTCCCCGGCCGTCAGTTGGGGAACATCCATCGGCACAAGGATCTCGTCACCAATCTGCCCGCTGAAAGCCGCCTCTGCAACCGCCTCGCCACCATCCTCCGGCAGAAGACGCGCCCGCAGCTCGACGGCGACCGGAGTCGCGACCTCCCTGCCTGTCGCCGGGACGACCATGCGTCCGCCGGGATAGAGGGCGAGGGATAGCTTCCCGGCAGTTCCGGCCGGCACGAAGCGTCGCTCCACGATCAGGTCGACGGGGCACGCCCGGTGGACTTCGGCCATGACCTGTTCCGAGGACAAGGCGGCCCCATAGACCCGAAGCTCGTCGAATGCCCCGTCTGCGCAGCCCATCGCGCCGCCGCTGCCCGATTGAGAGCCGACGCTGAACGTCTTGATCGCGTCGACGACCGCCTGCTGCCGTTGGGGTAGGTAGCGCTCGCCGGTCAACCCGCGCTCGTACGGAACCCCGTCCGCGTAGAGGGTGCACCAGCCGTCCTCGTTCCAGACCAGCGCCACATGGTGCCAACTCCCCTTGAGCCAGGCGCCCCGGCAGCGGTTGCGCAGGGAGAAGCTCGCCGCGCCTTCGCCCCGCGACAGGTCGGCGCGCAGCCAATTCCACTGCCAGATCCTCAGGGGGATCCCGCCGTCTTCGTCCTGCGTGAGGAACAGGCCATACCAGGGGAAGTTCTTCCGGTCCAGGATCGCGCCCTCCCATTCCGGACGGAACCAGAACATGACCGTGCCGCTGGGCCCCCTGAAGACGTCCCCCGCGTCATACGCCAGAACCGGCTTCGCCCCATCGGCCGAACTGACTCGCACGGCCTGCCCGAGCACACCGTCGGTGAAGGTGACGCCTTCAGATGTGTGAGCTTCGAGCTTGCCATCCGCGCCGCGGATGACGGTCGTGCCGTCGAAGGTGCCGTGGAGGACCGGCTCGGGCACTGCAGGTTGAGGGTCACGTGTGGAGGCGAGCAACAGGCTGTCGAACCGGATGTCATCGAAGGCGCAGTCCACATTGTATGCGTAGAACTGGGCTGACTGAAGCTGCGCGGGCTCTCGTCGGGCCACGCCCACTCCGCGGCCATCGACGTCCACGTGGACGTAAGCGCCCCGAGTGGAGATAAGGAACCGAGTCCATGGCGCGTCGTCGCCGCTCTGCATCGGCTTGGGCAGCGTCTCTCCGAGCTGCCGGTGCGCACGCGTCTTGTCGCC
>JALGSS010000512.1:4025-8044 GCA_029821745.1 Candidatus Zipacnadia bacterium | reverse complement strand
CGTCGATGACGACGATCTTGTCGGCGTTCCGGATTGTCGACAGGCGGTGAGCGATCACGAAGGTCGTGCGCCCCTGCCGCAGGTTGTTGAGCGCCTGCTGGATCATCTGCTCGGCTTCCGTGTCCACCGAGGAAGTCGCCTCGTCGAGGATCAGGATGCGCGGGTCGGCGAGGATCGCCCGGGCGATGGACAGCCGCTGCTTCTGGCCGCCCGAGAGCTTCACGCCACGTTCCCCGATCAGCGTGTCATAGCCCTTCTCGAGTTCCCGGATGTACTCATCCGCATACGCGGCCTTGGCGGCCTCAATGATCTCCTCATCCGTCGCGTCAGGCTTGGAGTACCGGATGTTCTCCTTCACGGTCTCGTTGAACAGGAACGTGTCCTGCAGGACCATGCCGATGTTGTTTCGCAGCGACTTCTGGGTGACATCCCGCAGGTCGCGGCCATCCACGAGCACCCGGCCCTCGAGCGGGTCGTAGAAGCGCGCGACGAGATTGACGAGGGTGGTCTTGCCGGCCCCACTGCGGCCGACGATGGCCACGACCTCGCCGGGCTTGGCGGTGACGGAGACATCCTGCAGCACGACCTCGCCCGTGGCGTACTTGAAGCTCACATGATCGAGGGTGACATGGCCTGCGACGCGGCCGAGTTTCTCCGCGTCCTCTTTGTCCGCTACATCGGGCTTCTCGTCGAGGAGCTCGAAGATACGGGCCATCGATGCGAGGGCCTGGTTGAGCGTGTTATAGACCCGGACCAGAGTGCCGACGGGTCCGTAGAACTGCTGCAAGTACGCGAGGAACGCGACAACGGTTCCCGCCGAGCTGAATTCGCTGCCGCTGGACGCGAGGCCCGCGCCGTACCAAATCATGACCACCATGCCGACCGACGTGATCAGGCCCATGAGCGGGAAGAAGGTGCTCCACATCCAGATGGTCTTCGCGTTCGAGCGCCAGTACTCGCGGCTGCTCTCGTCGAAGAACTTCAGCTCCTCCTCCTCACGCGCAAAGGCCTTGATGACCTGGATGCCCGAGACCCGCTCCTGCAGCTTCACGTTGATGTCGCCCAGGTCATCGCGGATCTTGCGGAAGACAGGGCGGATGATCCGCGCGAAGATGACCAGACAGATGATGAAGATGGGCAACGGGGCCAGAGCCACCAAAGCCAGCTTCCAGCTCAGCCAGAACATGAAACCGATGGCACCGAACACGCGGATCGCGTTGCTGACCACATCGTCGCTGCCATGCACCGCCATCGATTCGACGGCGCCCACGTCGTTGCTGACCCGCGACATGATGTCACCGGTGCGCTGGCGCTCGAAGTAGCTCATGCCCAGCGTGACCAGATGGGCGAAACACTGGTTCCTGAGCAGATACACCAGCCGCTGCCCGAGCAGGTGCATGACGTTCGTCCGGACGGCGCCGACGACCTGGCTACCCGCCTGAAACAGCAGCAGTTGCAGCGACAGGCCTAGCAGCAGCTCTGTCTGGTGGCCGGTGATTACCTTGTCGAAGATGTTCTTCATCACGATGGGCACGTACAGACCCATTCCGGCGCTTGCCACCATCGCGACAACGCCGACCACGATCTTCGGCCAGTGCTCCCTGGCAAGGTTGCTATAGAACCAGCCGAGCATACGCTTGTCCGTGATCTTCAGCGGCTCGACTTCCTTGTCTGCGTCCAGGCTACGGTCTCGCCCGCGGCGACCGTGGCCGAATCCTCCATGCCCCATGTGCCAACGTCACTCCTGTCTCCATTCAGACTACTGTGCCGATGGCGCCTCCACCCGGGGACATTCGCGCCCCGGGCGGAAGGCCGATTGAACCGATCAAGATCCCTACGAGCCGCTCTTCGGCAGCTTCGGGACCAGGAACTTCAGGAACGCGTCCATGCTGCGAGTCTGAAGGTACAGCCGCCCGGGGCCCACGAACTCGCACACCAGGCCCTCGCCGGACAGGAGCGTCTCCTTCATCCCGCCTGCGCCCCGCACGTTGTAGGTCATCGTCGCGTCGAAGGCCACCATGTGTCCCGTGTCGACGATGTACGTCTGGCCCTGGGCAAGCTCGACGGCGTGGATTGCACCGTAGGAGCTCACGAACAGATCCCCGGCCCCATCGGCCTTCAGGATGATCAGGCCCTCCCCGGAGAAGAAGCTCCGTGCGCCGCCCCACTTGCTATCGATGGTGATTCCTGGTGTGTTCGCAATATAGGAGCCCGACTGGACGAACACGCTGCCGCCGGTCATCGGGATATGCAGCAGGTCGCCGGGAAGCGGCGGTGCCAGTGTCAGCTCGCCCTCCCGGCTTGCGCACGTGAAAGTGTTGATGAAGAAGCTCTCGCCGCCGACCAGTCGCTTCAGGCCGCCGAGAATGCCGCCTCGGGCCTGAGTTTGCATCTCGACATTCGGCGTCCGGGACACCATCGCGCCCGCCTCGGCCTGCACGGATTCGCCCTCGTCCAGGATCAACTGCAACAGCGTGTACGACGGCTGGTACAAGACGCTATGCTGCACGGGCTCTCACCTCAATCATGGTAGACCGCATGGGCGTGGGTACGGCTGTGTGGGCTCCGGCGCTCAGGGCTCGGATCACCTACACGTAGACGCATGAGGGAGCGCTTTGTTCCGGAACCACATAATCAGGATACCTGTAATGGAATCGTTAGTCCAGCAGGGCCGCGATTCTGATTGTGTCGAGGAAGCCATCTAGCTAGCTGCCCGGCCCCGCAGTCCCCTCCGCATCAATGGCGAGCGTGTGGCCCCGTCCCGCAGAGCGGGACACCCCACGGCTAATTGACGCGTTCCAGCACAACCCTCTTGAGGGGCGCGCCGCGCCGGCACAGTCTCAACGGGCAGTGCCCTACGGGACTGCGTCGGAGTAGTCCCCCGATGTCGGCCCGCCACTGAGCGCAAGGCGGATGGTCTCGAGGGCCTCCGCCTCGATGGCCGCGATCTCCCCTATCTGCAGACTCCACTCGGCCCGCCAGCTCTCCGAGGCGAGGCAATGGGCGATGCCGTCGCCGAATATCGAGGGCTCTCGGGCGTCGAGCAGGTCCGCGATGGCGTCATACCCTTCGGCGGCACGGTTCAAGCCCTCTCCCGCCGCCGGTCCCAGGCCCGCCGCGCAATGCCTCACGAACTCGGCTGCGGATGCCCGAGCGTCGGCCAGTGTTTCCGCCAGGGCCTCGTGGTCGTGCAGCCAGGTCTCGAATTTCGGCTGATCGGTCCCGGGCCCGCCCTCGCCCAGCATCGCGCGCCATGTTTCGTAGGCCTGCGCAGTATCCTGGGCGCGCCGTGCGGCCCACTGCAGCGCCTCGGTCGCGGCCTCGCGCTTGTCCGTCGGCGCTATGCGGCCCCGTACAATGACTGCGGCATGCCCTCGTGGCGGCGCCCCCAGGTATGCATCCTCGCTCCCGTCGGCCGGCCGGCCACACAGTACGCCGCGCCCGGTGTCATAACCCGCGATCAGCGCCCAGTCATCGCTTGCCTGCGGCCAACCGAGAAGCGGCACGGCAAAGCCCGCGTCGACAGCCTCGCGGACCGTCGGCACGACTGCCTCCGGGGAGTCAAGCTCCGCGGGCTCCCCGTCAAGACCCAGCGCCGCGAGAGTGTCCACGATCCGCCCGGAGCGCAATTCCGCCAGCGGGTCGTGGGCGAAACCAGGCTCCACAGACACCACGAAGGCCAGCCCCGTGAGTCCCATGAGCGCGTCATACGTCACGGGGCCGAAGGCGGCCATCATCGCCCGCACGAGGCTGAGATCGCCGGCGGGCAGTCCGTGCAGGGGAGGTAGGCCATCGAGGATCCGGCTGTCCCCGCCAGGTTGTCGCTTCAGGCTCAGGCGCTTAGCGGCGATGGTAGCGCCCCCCTCTTGTCACGACGGGGTATCTTGAGAAACCCTACCTTACTATGATATTATGCCACAAAGTGGAGTTGAGCGCATGTCATACACCGCCGGCGTACTCTTAATGGTCGCTGCCGTCGCAATCGTTACAGGCGCGGTACTGCAGATCGGGCAGTACCG
>JALGSS010000512.1:0-4019 GCA_029821745.1 Candidatus Zipacnadia bacterium | reverse complement strand
CCCTGCACGCACTCGTCTTCGCCATGTTCCTCACATTTCTGGCTGTGGTGGTTGTGTTCCTCGCCTTTGGCGACCTTCGGCAGATCGAGGTGCAAAAGCACCTGCGCCAGGCTGAGATCTACCGGAAGATTCAGGAGCTACAGGACATGCAGGAGGATTCCTCTCAGGGGAGCAAACAGTAGATGGCCGGCGTCCATGATCAGGTGTTCATGAGGCGAGCGCTGGAACTCGCAGCCCGGGGGCTAGGCCGCACGAGTCCCAATCCGGCTGTGGGTGCGGTAGTTGTTCGGGAGGGGCAGATCGTCGGCGAAGGCCGGCACCGGCTGGCGGGGGAGCCGCATGCGGAGCCGCTCGCGCTGCTCAACGCCGGCGAGCAAGCCCAGGACGCCACTATCTACGTTACTCTCGAGCCGTGCAGTCATTGGGGCCGCACTCCGCCCTGCACTCAGGCCATCATTGAGGCGGGCATCAGCCGCGTCGTGTATGCTTGCGCGGACATTGATGAGCGTTGCGCGGGCCGGGCCGACCAGGTCCTCGGCGATGCCGGGATTGATGTCGAGAGCGGCGTTCTCGCTGATGAGGCCACGCAGCTCAACGAAGCGTACTTCAAGCACAAGCGCACCAAGTTGCCCTTCGTCACGCTGAAGCTCGCGTCAAGCCTGGACGGGAAGATCGCGACACGAACGGGCGATTCGCGCTGGGTTACGGGCAAGGAGGCCCGGGAGTTCGTTCACGAGTTGCGGGGCCGTAGCGATGCGGTCATGGTGGGCATCGGCACGGTGCTGGCCGACGACCCACAGCTCACCACGCGTGACGTCAGTGGGGACAGGCGAGACGCTCTGCGCATCGTGGTCGACTCCCTGGCCCGGACGCCCGCGGACGCCCGCGTGATCGGGCCCGGTAGCCACGAGCGCTGTCTGATTGCCGTCAGTGAGTCGGCGCCGGAAGAGCGGCTGGCGGGGCTTGTGCTTGCGGGGGCCGAGATCATGCGCCTGCCTGCGGGCCCGGGCGGCCACGTTGACCTGAATGCACTGACTGCCGAGCTCGGGCGGCGCAATGTGATGAGCGTTCTCCTCGAGGGTGGCGGAACGCTCGCGGCCGGAGCCGTCGCGGCCGCAGTCGTCGACCGGTACTTATTCTTCTACGCGCCCAAGCTCGTCGGCGGGCATGACGCCCCGACCGGTCTCGGCGGGGATGGTGTCGAGCGCATGGCTGACGCCTGGCAGGTCGAGATCACCGGCGTTGAGCGGATCGGCGCGGACATCATGATCGAGGGCGTTCCATGTTCACAGGGCTAGTCGAGGAAGTTGGCGCCGTGCGCGCTGTCGCCCGCACCGGCACCGGCGCCGACATAACCATCCAGGCGAAGGTTGTCCTTGAGGACTGCGCGATCGGGGACAGCATCGCCTGCAACGGGTGCTGTCTCACCGTCATCGCGATCGGCGGTGGAGCCTTCACAGCTCATGCGGGCACCGAGACGCTCGCGCGCACGACCGTCGGCACCTGGCAGCCCGGCGCGGCGGTGAACCTCGAGCGCGCCTTGAGCACGGGAGCGCGTCTGGGCGGGCACTTCGTCCAGGGCCATGTCGATGGGGTGGGCCACATCATCTCGGTGACCCCAGAGGGCGAGACCACACGCCGGCGCTTCTCCCTGCCCGAGGAGATCAGCCTGTTTGTTGTCGAGAAGGGCAGCATCGCCGTGGATGGCATCAGCCTCACGGTGACCCGGGTCGACGCCGGGGCTTTCGAGGTGGCCATCATCCCGCACACCCTGGCAAGCACGACTCTCGGCACACCCAAGCCGGGCGAGCACGTCAATCTAGAAGTCGATATTCTGGCCAAATACGTCTACCGGATGCTGTCTGCCATGCGCGGCGACGCGGCCGCGGGCATCACGGAGGAGTTCTTGCGCGAACAGGGGTTCTGTTAACGATGGCAGCGCAGATCGTACCAGCTACTGAAGCCATCGATACCTTCAAGAACGGGGAGTTCTTGATTGTCGTCGATGACGCCGGAGATCAGAACACCGGGGATCTAACAATCAGCGCCGGGAGCGCAGACGCCTCGGCGATCAATTTCATCATGCGCCACGCTCGGGGGACGCTGTGCGTGGCGACTACTCGCGAGCGGCTGCAGGAGCTGCAGATTCCCCCGATGGTCCCGGATGAGGAACTGATGCCGGGGGCGAACTTCCATCTCAGCGTGGACGCTCGTCTGGGGATCAAGACGGGCGATTCCGCCGCGGACAGGGCCGAGACAGTGCGCGTCCTGATGAGCCCGGACACGGGTCCGGGGGACCTGGTGCGGCCGGGTCATGTCCAAACCGTCGGCGCGGCCGGCGGCGGCGTACTGCGTCGGGTCGGTCACACCGAGGCGGCGGTTGATCTCGCCCGGATGGCCGGCCTGCCGCCCGCAGCCGTCACTGCCACCATCCTCGACGAACAGGGCAACGCGGCGACCATGAGCGATCTGATCGCGTTGGCCGATGAGTTCGGCCTCAAGATCACGTCCATCGCCAATCTCATCGAGCATCGCAATCTCACGGAGCGCCTGGTCCAGCGGAAGGCGGAGGCGAACCTGCCTACTCGCTGGGGGGATTTCCGGATCATCATCTACACATCCCTGGTCGATGGGCTCGACTACATCGCGATGGTCAAGGGCGATCTGGCCGACTGCGACGCGCCTTTGGTGCGGGTGCATTCCGGCTGCGTGACGGGTGATATTCTTGGGTCGCTCAAGTGTGACTGCGGCTCTCAGCTCACCGGCGCCTTCGAGAAGATCGCCGAGGAGGGCTGCGGGATTATCATCTACATTCCCGGGCACGAGGGACGCGGCATAGGTTTGGCTAATAAGATACTGGCGTACCACCTGCAGGACGAGGGCTACGACACGGTGGAGGCGAATGTGGCCCTTGGGTTCGCGCCGGACTTGCGCGACTATGGAAGCGGCGCGCAGGTTCTGGCTGATCTGGGAGTTTCGCGGATGCGGCTGATGACCAACAATCCTGCGAAGTACGTGGGGCTGTCGGCCTTCGGACTGGATATCGTCGAGCGCGTGCCGCTCGAGATCTGCCCGACGGCCCACAACAGGCGTTACTTGGAGACGAAGCGGGAGAAGATGGGCCATCTGCTGCATGGCGATAACGATACAGAGTCGCATAATCCATGAACGGCCGAAGGGAAAGGACCATGGACATCATGCTGGAGCAGGCTACTGGATTCACAGACTGGCTGGGGAGCATCGCGTCCGTCGTTGTCGGTGACATCGTCTGGTCGGCCACCTGCGCCGGAATCGGGGGCATCATCCTGATCTGGGTGCTGCTGGCTGTCTACACGCGCAAGATTCTGAACCAGGCGCGGGCTGACGCTGTTCGGCAGGCTCAGCTCAACACGCTGTTGCTGCAGATCATGGAACTCAACGGATGGGCGAAGCTCAAGCGCGACGAGAACGGTGAGATCGTCGGCGCCACGGTGAAGTCCGGCGGAGGCAGCGAGGGCGAGAGCGAATAGTCTCGCCGCCCCGCCCCGTCATTCAGAGGAGAACGCAATGCCCAAGGTCATCGAGGGAAAACTCGACGCGACCGGACTGAAGTTCGGGATCGTCGTCGCAAGATTCAACGAGTTCATCACAACCAAGCTGCTCGGCGGAGCCATCGACGGCCTCGTCCGACACAATGCGTCCGACGAGGACATCGAGGTCCTCTGGGTGCCAGGGTCCTTTGAGCTGCCGCTGGCCGCGAGGAGAATGGCTGAGAGCGGCAAGTACGACGCTGTCATCTGCATCGGCGCGGTCATTCGTGGGGCGACCACGCACTTCGACTTCGTCGCCGGTGAGGCCGCGAAGGGCATCGCTCTGGCGTCCATGCAGACGGGCGTGCCTGTGATTTTCGGGGTCATCACCACCGAGACCATCGAGCAGGCCATTGAGCGTGCCGGGACCAAGCTGAGCAACCGCGGGTTCGAGGCCGCAAACACGGCGATCGAGACCGTGAACGCACTCAAGCAGATCGGTTAGTGCCC
>JALGSS010000026.1 GCA_029821745.1 Candidatus Zipacnadia bacterium | reverse complement strand
TCCACGGGGATCGGCGTTGAGCCCGTGGTGTCCACACCCATCCCGATCACATTGCCGGCCGAGAACCCGTCGACAGCTTGCGCCTGCTCGAGAGCGGCAGTGACGCAGCCCACGAGGCCGTCGTGGTAGTCTGCCGGGTGCTGGCGGGCGACGTGGGGGTTGGTCGCGTTGCCGATGACCCCTTGGTCTCCGCGGGTGTAGTCATGCACGGCGTTGGCAATCTCCGCCCCGTCACCCACGTCCACCACCACGGCACGGACTGAGTTGGTCCCGAAATCAAGGCCGATGGCATACCTGGCGGCAGTCACTGCGCTTGCCTCCCTGCGTTGCGATGATACCTCGCTAAGAGTGAAGAGAGTGGTCGGGCGAACTGGAGATCGGGCCCGACGGCTCGAGGAGATGCCCCTGCGCGTCCGGCCTCAGATCACGTATTTCTCCGCTCTGGCGGCTTTCACCTACCGGGAGCAGAGCGGAAGTCCGGGCACCGAGACGGCAGCGCGGGAACACAGCCTCCCGAGCGTTGCTCAGACATCGGCTGAGGGTTCGTAGGGGTGCTTACTTGCCGAGGTGGATGAGAGCGTAGGTGTCCAGGCCCGTCAAACGCAGGGAGTTCTTCCGGCGGCCGAGACCCGCGCCGTCAGACTCCCGCAGCCTCGCCTGGCGCGCGGGGATTCTCTCGTCCAGGGCGATGTCAATCCGGGGAATCCGCTGATCCGTAGCATTCACCACGAAGATCCAGAACCCGTCCTGTCCCTCAAAGATGCGCCAGAAGACGCCCTCGGGATTGTCCGGGCACTCCAGCGTCTTCACGGGTGGGTGCGGGTTCAGGTCGGCGATGAAGTCCGTGATGAGGTAGTGGATTTCACGGTCATCAAAGGTGGCCTTCGGGATGAGCGTGCATTGGCCCTTGCCGTACTTGCGGACCGCGGGGGCTCCGTCGGCCGGGACCTGCAGCGGCTCGGGCGGACTCGACGGGCCGTAGAGTCGCTGCCACGGTCTGCTGGCGATGTATAGCAGTTTGCCCCCGCTTTCCACGTAGCTGACGACGTGGCCCAGGACGTCGTTGCTCAGGTCGGGCTCATTATAGAGGAACGAATCGCACAGAATGAGTACGGGATGGCGCTGCGGGTCCAGGTTCAGCAGGGCCCTGTTGTCGGCAAGGCGGAAGGAGACTCCCTGCCGGTAGAGTTCGGTGCCGACGCGCTCGTAGAGGGCACCGGCGAGACCGCGCAGCTTCCACCAGTCCTGGTCCTGCTGGCTGAGCAGGATGGTCGCGGGCGACTGCCACTGCCGGAAGAGTTCCTCGTTGCGCTCAATCAGCGCAAACATCTGGCGGGCAGTCTCATACGCGGGCTTCTGTACGCGGTTCCCATCCACAAGGCCCCAGTGTTCGGCATCATCGGCGGTATTCTGGATGTCCGGGCTGCCGTCACGACGCCAGTCGTCGCAGTATTCGAAGAGGCCGACGCCGGCGATCTCAGGGTGCAGCAAGGTGCAGGCGATGCTCTGCTTGATGAGGCGAGAGACCAGTTCGGGGCTGCGTTGGAGCGAATGGGCACCGGTTTCTGTGACGAGCACAGGCCGGCCGGCGGCGGCCGAGATGATCCTGTCGATGCAGAGAGAGAAGCGCCCCCAATCGAGGGCGTCCTTGTGGAACACGTTGCCGCTGATGATCTCGGTGAAAGGCAACGAGCAGCCCTCGGACGCTGGGTCCCACCGAATTCCGGAGGGCCGCTGGTACGTGGTGGGAGTTGCGGAGCCGACGGACCTCGCGCCATCCCATCCGGCCTTGAGATACTCAGTGAACGTGTCCCGCAAAAACAGCCACCATTCGCCGAATACGGGCCTGCGGCTGAGGCCGAGCGTGGGGAGCACCTCGCCGAACGCCGTGACGAACTGCTCGGTCATGCTGTTGAGATTGTCAACCGTGCCGAAACGATCCTTGATGCGCTCCTGGAAGGCTCCCAGCGTCTCCCCGTCGAACCCGACGTAGGAAAACCCGAGGTTGTCGGCCAGGGTGAAGCCGGTCCAGTGGTAGTCATTGCCAAGACTCATCGCGAGAAAGCCCTCATTGCCCTTGAGAGCGCTGCTCATGTCCCGGGCGGCCTTGTACAGCCCCTGACGGTTCTCCCGGTTGATGTAGGCAGGGACCTCCGCGAGGGCCCCGTTGGCGAAGCGAGACATCACCTTGGGCTGGTACGGGACCTGCGCGATGGTGTAGACACCGGCTCTGCGCCAGGCAGCGACCCCTTCAGAGGTCGCGGGCTCGGCGGTGATGATGCAGTTGGCGTTGAGCTTGGTAATCAGACGGCGGTCGCGGGCCATGGTCTTCGGGGTGATTCCGGCCTTCTCGTCGGGGTGGTAGGGCGAGTAGTAAATGCCACGCACGAAGACGCGCTGTCCCTGCTGCGACGTCAACCAGGCAGCCTGGCCCGTCTGCGCCGCGAAGAGCACGAGTAGCGTCGCGATGACGGCACGCGAGTTATTGACGCCGGGAGCGTGTAGAATGGTTCGCGGGGTCATGGTCAGTAGTTTGACCGACTCTCCGGGGAATTGTTCCGCGATCCGCGGCACGAGACGCCGAAGATCGCCGCGACACGGTTTTGCAGCATGGATGACGGCCCGCAAGGCGGTCGTCTGCGCGAAGCCCACTGGGCCATTCCCTGACGCGGGCATTCATGGATCTGGCGGGAATCTGCAGGCCGTTGCCCTTGCGCGTTGCGTCCCGCGAGGGAATTGTGCTATACTTCGCGGCGTATTTATGCGTCGAAGGGTCAGACACGTAGCGAAGCAGATCAGGCAGGCCCGCAGCGGTTTTGCTGTGTGGCGTCTTCGCGTGTTTGTGAGCGACACATAGTTTGTGTGCTCTGCTTTGGACGCGCTATCTTGTTGTCCTCGCCATGCCGGAAAGGGGCCTTAGTCTAATGCGCGGTATCCGGCTGCCACTCTGGAGCCTGGTGACTGTGCTGGTCACCGCTATTCTCTCCCTCGGCACGGGGGGCCTGTGGGCCGATGAGGTCCAGCTCGCCGGAATTCGTCTGGGGCAGCATGCATACAATGTTCTGCAGGTGTACGGTCAGCCGGACACCGTCATCGTCGGCCGGGAAGGCTCCGACGCCGGGAGTGTGGGCCTGAACGTCGCGACAGGGGGCGGCGCCGCGCGGGCGACGGAGGGCGCTGGACCGGCTGCTGGTGCAGGCGGCGAAGGCGGCCTCCTCGGCGGCCTTCTGGGCGGCCTTCTGGGCGGTGCGATGGGCGGCGGAGCTGGGATGCCCGGCGGAGGCGGAATGCCCGGAATGGGTGGCGGCGGCGCCGGCGCGGAGATGGCCGGTGGGATGCCTGGCGGCGCGGAAGGCGCGGGCGGTATGCCCGGCGGAATGCCCGGTGGTGAAGGCGCCGGCGCGGGAGTGCCTGGCGGCGGTGGCGGCGCGGTCGCGGCGGGCGCGGGGCGCTTCGCGGCAGCCCGAGATGTACCGACCTGGGCCGACCCGGCCACCCGCATCGACATGACCAGCCACGAGCAGATGTGGGCCTACCGGCGCGGGAATGTCACCCTCGGCTTCGTCTTCGACCGCGACGGCTACGTGGTGAAGATCGGCGTCGCAGGCAAGTCTTGCGACTGGGCCCGCACCGCCATGGGAGAACCCCTGCGACAGGTGAAGCTCGGAGACAGTCTCCAGACAGTCCTTGAGCGCTATGGGTACCCCGAGAGCTTCAATAACGACGCGGGCGGCTACTCGTTCTCCCGCGATGTGCACCTCCACTACGGGTACAACAACAACATAGGCTTCCACTTGATCGATATGAAGGTCCGCAGCATCAACATCTGGGAAGTCGGCCTGCGGGGTTCATCCCCCGTTCGGCTGCCGTCCAGTGAGTTCGGCACGGGCAGTCCGGTGCCGGCTCAGGCGGCGGACGTGAGCACTGTGCCGGGCACATACAGCGGGTTCCGGCACTGATTGCGGATTGCCCTTGCGGTTTGTCTTTTGCCTTGACACAATCTGCAGCATCCGGGCAGTGACGTACGAGTGTCCGCTGACGTAAGCTCACACGGAGTCCGGCAGCGCCTGCCGGACCCGGAAGGCCCGCCCGATAAGACAGTCGGGCTACAAAAGGCGGTAGGCCAATGGAAAGTCGCCGGCTGCATAGCCTGAGCCGGGCCGCGGTGTTGGTATGCGCCGTGATACTGCTGAGCACCACGGCAACCTCGGCCGACGAGATTCAGCTTGCAGGAATACGTTTGGGCCACCATGCCCTGGACTTGATGCGCGTCTACGGGCAGCCTGACGGTGTATACAAGGGTGCCTTTGCGGGCCGCGGCGCCGGCGGTCAAGCCGCGGGAGCGGGTGCCGGCGGCGGCATGGCGGGTGGCGAAGCCGGGCCTCCAGGCGGCGGACCAGGAATGGGCATGGGCGGACCTGGCATGGGCGGAGAGATGGGCGCGATGGCGGAAGCGGGGAACACCGCGGGCATGATGATGGGCGCCCTCGGCGGGTTACTCGGGGGCATGGCCGGCGGCGGTCAGCCCACCGCTGGGGCGAGTCCCCAAGCCGGGTCATCAACCCTCGGGGCCTGGTCTTCAGCGGGCGACGCGCCTGGCGGACGGCCTCCATCTCCCACGGGATTCCGCTGGAATGACTCCCCCGACTGGGCGGACCCGGTGAACATATCCCTGCAGCCGGAAGAGACCCAGTGGGTCTATCGGCGCGGCGCGGTCGTTGTCGGCTTCGTCCTGGACCGCGACGGCTACGTCGTGGCCATCGCCGTCGCCGGGATCAAGTGCGACTGGGCTCGAACCGCGATGTGGGACAAGAAACGGTCCGTCAAGCTCGGCGACTCGTACGACACAGTCATCAAGCGGTACGGCTATCCGACGCGCACGCAGGCGTACGACCGGATCGACCGGCCATGGCCGACCAGCCAGCCGGGGCTCGGCGTGGGCGGGATCGGGAACGCTTCCCGCGACATGATCCTGCAGTACACCGAGGGCAACAACATCATGTTCCTGGTGCAGGACATGAAGGTCGTCCGGATCCACATCTGGGAGCCGGAAGCCAGGCCACCCGCGTCGCGCAACGTTGCCGGCGGCGCTCGCATGACAGCCGGCGGCGGCATGGAAGCCGGCATGGGCATGGGTGGGCCGATGGGGCCCGGCGGAGCGATGCCGGGGATGCCGTAGCTGGGGCACGCGCGCATGAGATGCCTTCAAGACGCCCCCCGCGCGGGGGGCGTCTTAGTCTTTTCCGGCTTTCGCGGCATTGCGGTTCTCCGACGGGCTTCCCCCGCGGGCGTCAGGTCTCTGGGGACGTTTTGTGTGCCGGCATCGCTCGCCGCTATTTGAGTTTGCGGAGAAGGAGACCTGGCTACACTGTCGAAGAAGTGGAACAGCGATAGCGGGTCGCCGGCGTGTGGATGGCCGCAGGCCATGCCCCAGCTCCGATGCGCTGCGGCTCCGCTCGTCAAACCTTCTCAGGAATGCGTCACCAGACTACACGAACGCAAAGACCACCGATATGGACAACGATGCGGTTAAAGAAGAAATAAGGCGCCTCGTCCGGATTGAGGACGTCGTGTCACAGCACGTGCCTTTGCAGCGTGCAGGCAGCCGCTTGAAGGCTTGCTGCCCGTTTCACCAGGAGAAGACCCCATCGTTCTACGTGAACCCCGAGCTGGGTCTGTATAAGTGCTTCGGGTGTGGAGTCGGTGGGGATGTGTTCGATTTCGTGCAGCGCATTGAGCACGTCACCTTCCCGGAGGCCGCCGAGCGGCTTGCGGAGCGGGTCGGGCTGGAGTGGAACGCGCGCCCCACGGACCGGGCGAGAACGAAGCGGCGTCAACTGGGGCGCAAAGCCAACGAGATTGCGGCGGCCTACTTCGAGGAGTTGCTGTGGTCCGCGTCGGGCAAGGTGGCCCTCGACTACCTGCACGGGCGCGGGTTCACCGACGAGATAATCCGGCGGTTCAAGCTCGGATACGCGCTGGACGCGTGGGATGGTCTCCTACGGCATCTGCGGCAGCAGGGAATCGACCCGGCGCTGGCCACCGAGGCCGGGCTCGCGAAGCAGGGCTCGTCCAGCAGCCAATATGATGTGTTCAGACACCGCGTCATGTTCCCGATCATTGACGGGGGGAAGCGCGTGATCGGGTTCGGCGGACGGGCACTGTCGCAAGACGACCCGGCGAAATACCTGAACACGCCTGAGACGGCGACCTTCAAGAAGGGCCGCAATGTCTACGCGCTGAACCTTGCCAACACAGCGATCACGCAGTCGAAGCAAGTGGTCGTGGTCGAGGGCTATACCGATGTCATGGCGCTGCACCAGGCAGGGATCGAGAACGTGGTGGCTTGCCTGGGCACGGCGCTGACGCAGGACCACCTGGATTTGCTGTCGCGGCACGCAGAGGAGATAGTCCTGGCGTATGATGCGGATGCCGCGGGGATGAGCGCGGCGGCGCGGAACATCCCAATGCTGGAAGCCGCTGCGAGCCCTGTCTACGTTGTGCGGCTGCCCGAGGGCCTGGACCCAGACGAGTGCGTGAAGGCCCATGGGGCAGAGGGATTCTTGCAGGTGCTGGCGAACCGTACGACGCCGGTGGAATACGAGATCGACCTGCTGTTCTCCCAGCACCGGGATCGCGGCCCCGACGGAGTCTCGCAGGCGGCGCAGAAGGTGATCGACGTTCTTCTGCGCGTGCCGGACCGGGCCAGGCAGGATGAGTTTCTCAGGCGCGCGGCGGATCTGTGGGGCGAGGGCACCCCGGGGCGCACGGAGGGCATGCAGCAAGCGTTGAAGCTGGAGTTGTCTCGCCGGACGAACAAGCAGGCGGCTCCACCGAAGGGGGGGCCGGAATCGCCCCGCGACAGGCGACACATCGCCGAGGGCGTCGCCCGTCTCGCGGCGGAGATACCCCGCTGGGTGGTGACGGCAGAGCGCGATGTGCTGCGTAGCGCGTTGGCGAAGGACGTTCATGCCCGGGTGATGATCGAGGCCCTGTCTCCGGAGGAGTTCTTCGTCCCGACGCACAAGGCTATCGCCGAGGCGATCGCCGAGAAGCTGGAGAGTGGGACCCCCTACGACGCCAGGGATGTTCTTGATGCCCTGGAGAGCGACGAGGCGGCTCACGCGGACGCGATCGGACTCGCATTCGAGGAACTGGCGACACTGGACGAAGAGGTCATCCGGCGGGCAGCCGCGAAACTGAGGGAGTACCGTCACAGTGGCAAGCATCGTGGCGCCTACGAAGTCCCGTCGAACCAAGATGCGAAGGAGTTGCCACCCATCGCTGATTTTGAAGCGCTGAGGAAGCGGGTGGCGGCGAAGCTGAACTCCGGGGATGTCGACCCGGAGGACCCGGATATAGCTCTGTTTAGGAGCTATGCCGCGCGGGCACACGGCGGAGGGTGCTAGGGCCGAGGCCCAGGGCCGACCGGGCGCACTGGACGCCACGCCGACGGGCCTGTGAGAGCACTTCTGAGAGCTATCGACTGGTGTTGGTGGGTAACGAGAGACACCGCGTATCGACGCGGAAGCCGGTTCGGCGGCAATGACGGTTTCGGCAGGCCATTGAGCCGACGCGCATAGGGGCAGGCCTGCCGGCTCAAGACCTCCGTCAACGAGGTCAGTCACACCGCGCTGTCGAAGTCACACAAACGTCCCGATGCAATGGGGCGGGCAGGTGTAGCGAGTGCAAGACAAGGCTCTGTCCAACGGTGGGCAGGCATATCCTCCTCGTCAGCCTGAAGCCTGTGTGTGTGAAGACGAAGGGAGAGGGAGCAATTTGGCCGAGGGGAAGAACCCCGAGAACCAGGAGATTCCGGAGATTCAGGCTTTGCTCCGCAAAGCACGCCGGTCGGGGTCGGTGACATATGCGGAGATTCAGGACAGCCTGAGCGAACTGGAGGATCTCGAGACTGAAGACATTGAGGAGATCTACCGCGTCTTCACAGACGCAGGTGTCCGGATCATCGACGAGGAGGAAGAGGAGGAGGACGCGGAGGAGATGTCCGAGGACGACCTCGAAGAGATGGAGGATGTGCCCATCGATGACTCGGTGCGCATGTACCTGCGTGACATTGGTCGCGTCCCTCTGCTAACGGCGGACCAAGAGGTTACTCTCGCCCGCCGGATCCAGAAGGGCGACGGGCAAGTCGCTTTCGACCGCGTGCGCAACTGTCTGCGTTTCCAGCCGAACGACCGCCTTGAGCCGAACACGATCTACACCGTCACCGTGAAGGGCGGAGACACAGGCGTCTTCGACGTTCTCGGCCAGAATCTGTCAAAGGACGTAGTGTGGTCGTTCCGGGCAGCCCCGGCGGAGTCGGCGCTCCGGGTAATCAGCACGAGCCCCGCCGACGGGGCGCAGGACGTCGAGGCGGAAGCGCATATCCACGTCCGCTTCAACGACGCCCTGGACCGGTCCACGCTGATTCCCGATCACGTACGCCTGGTGGATGAGAAGGGGCGGACCGTGAAGGGGAGCGTGAGGGCCGGTGAGGACTGCTGCGCTCTGGTCTTCGTCCCGGATCAGCCACTCGTGCACCGCAACGAGTTCACGCTGGAGATAGAGAGCGGCGTGAAGGGCGTCCGTGCCGAGCGCGGCCGGATGCTGACCGAGGACGCCGTGTTCAGCTTCAAGACGGTGGCCCGCAAGGCGGCGCCACGCCCGGTGTCGTCTTTCCCGGACCACGGAGCCGAGGGGCTGCCTGCCGGCACATCAGTGCGCGTCGATATGGACCGCCGCCTCAAGCCCGAATCGGTGAATTCCGAGACTGTGCGGTTGGCGGACGCGATTGGGAATCAAGTCAGCGGCCTCGTGCACTACGAGGATCAGTTGCGGCGGATTTCCTTCGTGCCCGACAAACCCCTCGAAGCGCACATGCGCTACACGCTGTCCCTCGCGTCGGGTAAGGGTGGCATCACCGGTGTGACGGGCTATGCCCTGCAGGATGAATTCACGATTGACTTCGACACGGCCCCGGAGCATGAAGAGCTGCGCGTGGTGAGTTCGGTTCCCGCTGACGGTACGCGCGGGGTATCACCTCGGCCGGTCGTAGAGGCGCATTTCAGCCAACAGGTGGATGGGGGCAGTATCGACCCGAGCTCGATGAAGGTGAAGGACGAAGAAGCCGTCAAGGCGCTTGCCGAAGCGAACCTTCGCCTTGTCGTGAGCATCGCCCGCAAGTACACGGGGCGTTCATCAATGAGCTTCTTGGACCTGATCCAGGAAGGCAATATGGGGCTCATGCGGGCAGTGGAGAAGTTCGACTACCGCAAGGGGTACAAGTTCAGCACATACGCCACGTGGTGGATTCGCCAGGCAATCACCCGCGCGATCGCGGACCAGGGCCGAATCATCCGTATCCCGGTCCACATGGTTGAGACGATCAACCGTCTGGTGAAGACGTCGCGGCAACTACTGCAGCAGCTCGGCCGCGAACCCACACTTGAAGAGGTGGCCGCCGAGACGGACATGCCTCTCGAGCGGATCAGCGAGATCCGGCGCATCGCACACGAGCCGCTGTCCCTTGAGGCCCCCGTGGGCGAAGAAGAGAACAGCCATCTGGGCGACTTCGTCCCGGACGACGAAGTCTACACGCCGGTGGACGCCGCCTCGAACCTCGTGCTTCGCGAGCAGCTCGAGATGGTGCTCGAACAGCTCAGCGAACGCGAGCGTGAAGTTCTGAAGCTACGGTTCGGCCTCGAAGACGGCTACTCACGGACGCTCGAAGAGGTCGGGCACATCTTCGAGGTGACCCGAGAGCGGATTCGGCAGATCGAGGCGAAGGCCCTCAAGAAGCTCCGGCACCCGGGGCGGAACCGGCGCCTGCGCGACTACATCGAGTAGGTTCGCGGCCGTACGCCGGTATAGCCAAACGACTTGCCTGTGGGCGAGGGGCTTGTGTATACTCGGCACACTCAGACAACCGAGGTGGGCCCGTAGCTCAGTGGTTAGAGCAGTCGGCTCATAACCGATTGGTCGCTGGTTCGAATCCGGCCGGGCCCACCAGAGAGAATAGCGCCACTCCACCCGGGCCCTTGGCCTGATCGGCTTTGAGGAGTGGCGCGTTCATTAGTGGCACGGCCTTCGGCGACAGAGGTGCGAACTCCTCGGGCCCGGTACCGGGCTTGAGGCGCGGCGTGTGTCGGGCGAGAAGGTCGCGTCGTTGTCCCTTGCCGCTGCCGGCCGACCCCAACCGTGGTGAACCCATCTTATGATCGCTGTCATCGCCGAACACATCAAGACGCACCGGCACCAACTCCGGAAGCACGCGCTGTTCATCGGGTCTGCAGTCAGAATCCCACCCGAGGACAAGCAAGTCGACCGGACGATCGAGCAGATGGCGATCTCGTGGGCCGGAGAGCGAGTCGCAGATACGGACGAGGAGGAGCGCGCCGCGGCGGCCCTTGATCTCCTGGCCGAGGGCGTTCCCGAGCATAGCCGGCGCTGCCGGATGCTGCTGGAGGCACTCGGGGAAGAACTGCGCCCGGCGGAGGGCCACGTTCGCCTGGCGAGGCTGATCAAGGACGGGTACTACTCCTCCGTATTCATTGCGGAACCTGACAACATGCTGGAGCGCGCGCTCAGCGCACAGCACATGGAGCCGGAAAAAGACTACCATCTGCTTGTGGCGGGCGTGGACGACCCCCAGGACATCAAGGTGGCGCTGGAGGAGTCGACGCGCATCTCGATCATCAAGTGCGGCGGCGACCTCGAGCAGCAGTTCCTTCCCATCTCGCAGGCGGAAGTGGCGGCGGTCGCGGGACACCTGCGGGCGGCGATGACCGACCCGTTCAAGCTCTTCTCTGTGTTTGTCTCCGTGTCCGACCGTGAGAAGCCTTTCCTGCATAACGTGTCTCGAGAAGGCGCGCGCATCTTCTGGATCAACAAGATGATCCCGATGGGCGACGTGGAGCTGTATGACGAGTTGAAGCTGGAGAACCCCGCGAGCGCGCAGTTCCACAGATATCAGCCGGATGTCACGGCACTGTTGGACGCCCGGCACTCGTCTCGCCACCTCCTGTGCCGTGAGCCGGGCTCGTTCAACGAGTTCTTCGCCAAGTTGCACGGTCGGCTGATCCGGCGGCGACGACGACGAGGTCGCGGGCAGCGTGACCTCACCGTTCTGCGCGGGGGGCCGTACCGGTTCCTGGACTTCTTCGACGTCGAGGATGACGACTTCTATTTCGGCCGGGAAGATGACGTGAAGGCCGTCATGGACAAAATGCGCGCGGCCCCGATGACCGTGGTATTCGGGAAAAGCGGGGTCGGCAAAACTTCGCTGCTGCGGGCGGGCATCATGGCGGCCCTGCGGCGTGAGATTGAGGAAGCGGACAAGGAGACGCAGCACCCGTGGCTGGTTGCCTACACACGCGTTGGGGACGACCCGCGCGAGAGCATCCGCGCCGCGGTTCTGGCGGCTGTGGAGGACGCGGGATACGATGCGTCGGGGCCGGCGGAGGCGCAGTCGTGCGCGGAGTTGGCTTGTCGAGCGGCGGAGCTGACCGGGCGGCAGATTGTCGTGCTTCTGGACCAGTTCGCCGAATACTTCGTCAAGCTCGGGGACAAAGTGCGGCGGCGATCCGTGGTGGGAATGCGTGATCTGATCGACAATTGCTCGGAGCAGTTCAGAATCCTGATCGCGATCCGAGAGGACTTCGTCGGCGAGCTGTTCGAGCTTCAGCACGATTTCCCCGAGATTATGCACAACATGCACAGGCTGCACAAGCTGACGCGCCAACAAGCCGAAGACGCGACGCTGAAGCCGGCGCAGAACTTCGAGCTGCAGATCGAGCGCAAGCTGGTGCACCGGATCGTCGAAGATCTGTACCGCGACGGCGTGGAGCCTGCCCAGTTGCAGATAGTGCTGCACTCACTGTATGAGAGCCTTTCGCCGGGCGGGCGCGTCATCACTGAGCGCAAGTATGACCAAGCCGGCCAGGCCAAGGAGATCTTGGACAAGTATTTGGACCGGGCGCTGAGCCAATTGCCCGCCAGTGAGAAGCGGACGGCCGGCAAGGTGCTGGTTTTCATGGCGTCTGGGTCGGAGCTCAAGGCCGCCCAGACGCTGGAGCGGATCGCCGATGAGGTCGAGGGGGAACGCGAACTCATTGAGCGTGTACTGGCCCACCTGGTGGACATGGGCATGCTCAGGCCGGTAGGCAGAGGTCGGCAGCGCGAATATGAGTTGGTGCACGAGATACTGGCCGACAAGGTCCAAGCTGAGCTCGCGGGTAAACAGGTGATGTTGCGGGACATCCAGGACCTCCTCACGCGCGAACTGAACAGTAATCGGCAGTTCGGCCTGCTCACGGGTGCCGAGGAGCTGAAGTTGATCGGCAGCTTGCGCGACGACTTGGTATTCGGGCCTGAGGAGCTCAAGCTGACCATCCGTAGCGCATTGACGGAGCAGGTTGATTCCGAGTACTGGTTCGCCCGTGTATGGGAGCTTCGGGAGGAGAAGGCCGACTTCATCGCAAAACTGGTGCGGGATGATTCGGCCCATGTGCGCCTGCACACGTACCAGCACCTGGGCGACCACTTGGAGGCCAAGCTGATCCGCCACCTAGTTCACGGGCTCGACGACGATGTGCCGGAGATCCGAGAGCTTGCGGCGACATATCTGAAGCAGCTTGACCGTCACCTGCTCTCCATGCTCGACAATCGTGACCACCGGGTTCGGGCGCTGGCGGCGCGAGCTTTGGGGGTGACCGGGGACCGTCGCGTGGTTCGTCCGCTAATCGAGGCCCTGTCTGACAACGATCCCGGGTTGCGCGACGAGATCGCCGCGTCGCTTCTCGAGATCGATGATTCGCGGACGGCCGACGTGCTGCTGCGCGTGCTGCAGTCCGGTACTGAGTGCCCATGGTCTACTGCCTATACGCTGGGAAAACTCGCGATCGGCGAGGGAGACATCAAGAGTCTGGAGCGGGCCTCCAAGCTCTCCCCGCGTCCGGAGCTGAGATACGCGCTTGGTGTGGCATACACACAGCGGCGGAATTTCGCCAGGGCCGCCGAGAGGCTCGAGGAGGCCCGGACGCAGGTCGACAGCGGATACGGACTGGAGGCTATCGGCGAGGCAGCGGACCAACTGGAGACCTTCCGGACCCGCGCCAGCGCGGGTGAGGATGCCTGGTTGATGTTCGGCATGGTTCCGGCTCACGGGAGCTACACGTCTCAAGAGGTGCGGCCTGAGCTGGAGTTGGCGTGGCAATTTGACACGGGCGACCACGTGGTGGCATCACCGGTCGTGCGCGACAACACGGTATATATCGGGTCTCGAGACAGGCGCTTCTATGCGATCGATACGGGTAAAGGCACGGCCCGCTGGACCTTCGAGGCCGCTGACAGGATAGAGGGCGCGGCCGCGATATTCGAGGAGACGGTGTGCTTCGGGGCGCTGGACGGAATCGTGTACGGGCTGGACATGGCGTCCGGCGGAAAGCGGTGGGAGGCGTCCATTGGCTCGGCTGTTCGCGGCGGGTGCGTCCTCGATGGCGATGCGCTCTATATCGGCTCGCGATCGGGAGAATTCCTGCGACTGGACGCCACCAGTGGCCGCAGACTTTGGCAGCAGAAGGCAGCGGGGGAAATCTCGTCGGCGATGGCGGTCGCCAACGGCATGCTGGTGATGGGATGCTGGGACGGGAATATCCAGGCGTGCCATGTTGACAGCGGCGAGGTAGTCTGGCGGCACAAGACGCAGGGCCCGGTGTCCGCTTCTCCGTCGATCAGTGACGGCGTGGTCTACTGCGGCTCTGACGACAGCGGGCTGTACGCTCTCGACCTGCAAACGGGCGAGACCATCTGGCGAGCCGGTCTTGGTGGCCAGGTGCGGTGCGCCGCGGCACTGGCTCCCGAATACGCCGTTGTAGGCAGCCTGGACGGCAAATGCTACGCCGTCTCACGCGCCGACGGCAGCGTCGTGTGGTCGACTGCGACCGAGGACGATATCATGAGTTCGGCCGCCATCTCGGGAGAAATCGTGTATGTCGGTTCCCGGGACGGCGGACTGTACGCTCTCGACTTACTGACAGGCGAGATCGTCTGGCGACACAAGACGTCATACGGACTTTACTCGTCACCGGCGGTTGCCGAGCAGACGGTGTTCGTTGGTCTGGGTTACTACGGCGTGGCGGCGTTCCGACCGAAGGCACAAGGCATGAGAGTGCGATGAAGCTTCGACTGCCGGCACCGGCAATTGGCGTGCTCGTGGCTGCCCTACTAATCGGCGGCGTGTACACTGCTGCCGGGTCGCTGTCCGGCCTGGACCGGATGCGTAAGGACTATCTTGCCCTGCGCCACCTGCGTGAGGCGATGGCAGCGTGCGTCGGCGAGTCAATCGACCGGGCGACCGCGGCGGGCGAGATGAACCGCGCGCTCGAGCTGGCCCCCGACGACCCTCTTGTCCGGTCGAGCGCTCCCCAGGTTTTCGTGGCCGCCGGGGACTACCGCCGGGCTCTCGCGGAATTGATGAAGGAGGAATCGGGCGATCCGTACCTCCTCGGGATGTGCCTGGTGGAGCTTGGCCGGCGCGCGGAGGGTGCCCGGCTTCTGCTCGACACCCTGAAGGCGACGAAGAGTCTGTACAACGCCAAGCAGGTGAGCGAACAGGCGTACGCGATGCAGCTCAACAACGTGGGCTACCTGCTGGCGGACAACGGCATGATGCTCGAGGAAGCCAAGAGCATGCTGGAGATGGCCGTGCAACTGCTCCCACTTGAGCCCAACTGTGTTGACAGTCTGGGTTGGGTACACTATCGTCTTGGCGATCACCGCAAGGCGGTGTTCTACCTCGAACGGGCAGCCCGCCAGCAACCGCAGCCGGGCGAGCCGGAGATCTTCTATCACCTCGGCACAGCGTACGCGCAGACCGGACGCGTTCAGCGCGCTGAGAAGCTGCTCACCCACGCGCTTCGCTTGGACCCGGAGCACGAAGAAGCGCAGCGCGAATTGAGAAAGCTGCGCTGGACGCTGCCGACCTCGGCGCTGGCTCACGTAGATGCCATAGGGCCCGGCAGACCAGGCTAGCGCCGTCTTCACGGGCAAGGGCGAGGGGAGCTGCCAGGACAAAGGGTGCTCACCCGCTCGAGGCCCGGCTGCATCGTAAGAATCGGTTTGGTGGCCGTGGCGGGGGGTCTGCGCGGGGCCCCGTCACCCCTTACATGGCACCCCGCGCTCACTATGATTCCCTGAGTACGACCCCTGGAGGCGATCATGGACGACGCGCGTCTGATCTCAACTCTTGCCAACTCAGTCGAGGCCTCGCCGACCATGGCCATGGCAACACTGGCCAAGGAGATGAAGGCATCCGGCAAGGATGTCCTCTCCTTCGCTGTCGGCGAGCCGGACTTCCCGACCCCGGCGAACATCTGCGAAGCGGCGAAGAAAGCCATCGACGACGGCCAGACGAAGTACACTCCGGCCTCGGGCACGCCCGAACTGAAGCAGGCCATCGTGGACGCGGCGAAGCGAGACCTCGGGCTGGAATATGAGGCCTCGCAGGTAGCCGTGAGCAACGGCGGCAAGCACGCGCTCATGAACACGTGGCGCACGCTGCTGGACCCGGGCGATGAGGCCATCATCTTCGCACCATACTGGGTCAGCTACCCCGCTCAGGTCGAGTTGGCCGGTGCGGAGCCGGTGATCATCAAGACCTTCGGGGACAACGGCTTCCAGCCGGACCTCGATGAGGTCAAGGCGGCTGTCACTGCGAAGACAAAGGCGATTCTCGTGAACAGCCCGTCCAACCCCAGTGGCGGAGTGTTCACCCGCGAGACGATCGAGGGCATCGCGAGGATTGCCCAGGAGAGCGACCTCACCATCGTCTCGGACGAGATCTACAAGCACATCCTGTTTGACGGCCGATCCCACGTGAGCCCCGCGCAGATCGACGATGACCTGAAGGCGCGGACGATCATCGTCGACGGTGTGGCGAAGACTTACGCGATGACCGGCTGGCGAATCGGCTGGATGATCGCGCCGCCCAGCTTCGCAAAGAAGGCGGGCAGCATCCAGAGCCAGGAGACCTCCAATCCCTGCGCAATCTCTCAGGCCGCGTCGATTGAGGCCCTCACGGGGCCCCAGGACGCCGTCGGAGAGATGCGGGCGGCCTTCGAGCGGCGGCGTGACTACATCGTGCCGGCCCTCAACGCGATCCCCGGCATCAACTGTCCCGATCCCGGTGGCGCCTTCTACGTATTCCCGGACATCTCGGACTACATGGGCAAGACCGTCCAGGGCGTCACGATCAAGAACTCCCAGGAGTTCTGCCTGTACCTGATCGAGCACGCGCACGTGAGCACGGTCCATGGGAGCGCGTCCGGTTCGGAGGGCTGCTTCCGGATCAGCTTCGCGTGCAGCATGGAGCAGATCGAAGAGGGCGTGCGGAGAATCGCGAAGGCGCTTCAATAGCTGCCATCAGGTGGATGCGTTGACTGAAAGACGCGGCCCGGAAGGGCCGCGTCTTTTGCGAACTATGCCTGTTCAGGGGGGCGTTGGTCCCCGGGGCGCCACGTCATTTCAGAGCACGAGCTCGACGGTGACGATCCTCTTCGCCGGCGCCTCGATGGTCACGCCATCGCCCGTGACGGGCAGCGAAGCGAGACGCTCCTCGCCCAGGTCCGTCTCCCAGGCTTCGGAGATCGGCCACAGGCAACCGAAGCGGGCGTCGGTGTCAGCGTCGAAGGGATTGTAGATACGAGCGATCAGTGAATCGCGGCCCTCCGCCTTCTTGATCGCCGACAGCACCAGCCATTGGGGGGCCACCGTCACAAAAGCTGCGGTCGGAGGCAGAGCTGATGTCCAGCGCTCCGGATGCGGGTACATGGGGTGCTTGATCTGGGACGCCCACAGCGGCGTGGCGTAGTTCCAGGCGAGCCGCGCGGCATCGCAGTTCAGTGGGTCCATGATATGGCCCGCGTGAGGGATGATCGCGTAGTCGGCCTTCTGCGTGCCCTGGCACTGGGCTTCCGGCGTCGGGAATGCCCCCCAGTCGCCCAGCCGCCCCACCGAGCGCAGGAGGGTCAGAGCGATGGTGTTCCTCCCGTCGCGCAGGATCTCGTAAGACGGCAGCCCGCGGCCCGCGATGCAAAGCCCCTTCTCGCCGTCGCTGATGTCGACGAATGCCTGCATCGGCTGCGGATTGGACGGGTTCTTCCAGCCCTCCCAGGGCACGATGCGCCGCGGTGTAATGTCAAACTGAGCGTCGGCGAAGCACTCTTCCGCCTTGATCTCGCTCGGGAAGAGCGCCCGTAGCCGGTGATCGCCGGCGTGGTTGTCCATCTGCAGTCTGACCTGCAAGTGCCGGGCGTCACGGGCCAGGAAGAACTCGGTCGAGAGAACCATGGGCCCGGAGAGTTCATCGCGGCCGTCGGCACTGCTGGAGGCGGGCACAGACAGGCACGACGACACGCAAGCCATGCTGCCAAGCCCGTGCTCGAACGCCTCCGGCAGATCACAGGTGTCCTCGAGCAACGGATCCGGGTCGAGGGCCGCCAGACCCTCAGGATCGTCGGTCCGGATGATCTTGTCCTGGCGAGGGGCACGGTAGATGTACTCGTCGCCGCAATCGCCGCCGTCTTCGTAGATGTTGAGGTCAGTGAACGTGATCCCCGACGCCTTCTCGGTAATGTCGAGAAGTCCGTAACGGTGCAGATCGACACGCAGGAACTCGTTCTCAAGGACTGTCGTCTCCCTGGGCGGCCTCACCTGCGCCGGCTCCGCCAGGGGACGCACAGACAACGCTTTGTAGCCCATGCCAGGCACATCGGGCAGAGCCACGAGGCACTCCATTCGCGTGCAGTCATAGGGAGTACGGAAACGGTCGTCGGGAAGCTGATATGCCCAGTTGGGCTCGGAGGCACGGGCCATTGCAGAAAGCCGGTTGCCGTCGGTGTCGGTGACCTCGATGTCCGCGACTTCGGTTCCCGCCGGGAACTGGACCTGGAACTCGACGACGTCATTGCGCGGATCTGTCAGCGGGTTGAAGACGAGCACCGTCGCCGCATCATCAGAGACGAAAGAGCTATCCACGCGGTTGCCGATCGCCTGGGCTGCCTCGTCCCGCAAGGTGGCCGCGGTCTGTTCAGCCTTCTCAAAGCGGATGTCGATCTCCCGATGCACCTCGTCGCAACTGCAGCCACAGATCGAGTCGTGAGGGTGGTTCTTCATGAGCGTGGCCCAGGCGTACCAGATCTCGTCGGACGCGTGCCTATCCCCCATCGCGGCGGCAATCGCGGCGAGGGGCTCGGTCCACCTCTCCAGCAGTTGCTGGCAGCGATAGTTCGCCTGCTTCTCGTACATGCGCGCGGAGAGCGTGTCGGCAAGGGTCGTCCAGCCGTCGGTATACTCGCTGCGCAGTTCGCCCTCAGCGACTTGTAGATCACCGACCGCGGGACGCAGCGCCTCGAAGTAGTCGGCGAGGGTCGTGTGAATGATGGTGTCAGGCATCCGGCCGCGCACGCTCTCGATCACGCGGCCAACATCCGGCCGCGTCGGCGTGTGGTCGCACCCGTTCATCAGCAGCAGCTCCGAGGTGGTTGCGAAGGCCAGGGCATTGTCGCGGGACCGGCTGAGGAACTGGGCCGCCTCGTCAGGGTCGGCGGGGATGTCCATGGCGTTCGAGTACCAGTTGGCCATGAAGGCGGTCAGGATCTCGGAGCCGTCGGGCGAGCGCCAGGTGAACTCGGACTTGTAGCCCACCTCGCCCGGGTCAGCGTCGGGGTTCTTCGCCTTCTCGGCGTCGTACCGATTGACGCCGCGTCCCATCACCGCGCAGTCGATCCCGAACCCGCGGAGTATCTGCGGCATCTGAGAGAAATGACCGAAGGTGTCCGGCAGATAGCCCACCATGAGCGGCTCGCCAAATCGGCGGGCGAGCTTGAGCCCGTACATCATGTTGCGCACGTTGGC
>JALGSS010000511.1 GCA_029821745.1 Candidatus Zipacnadia bacterium | reverse complement strand
CCGCGCCACACGGTCGCCCTGGAAATCGGGGTCAGCGACAAGACGGGGAAGGACCGGGGGATCGCCCTCGAACTCGGGCTGCCGCTGGGTATGGATGGGTGGACGTGGTGGGATGACGCGGACACGTCGCGGGACGTGCAACCCGGGAAGCAGTACGCGAACCTCACACGGCTGCGGGGCCTCCCGGGTCTGCCGGAGTTCGACAATACGCCCAACCTGGCCCAGTTCGGCCAATACTCCTGGTATCCCGTGGCGGCTGTCACGGGCAAGTCGGGCCTGGGCCTGGCCAAGCCACCCCAGGCCGCGAGCCTGTTCCGCTTCGGCCTCGACGGTGACGGCGGGATGCTCTACGCCGCCTACGACTTCGCCCTGAGTCCTGACACGAAGACCCCCGGCCACGCGGAGTTCTCCCTGGTCCTGCTTCCCATAAATCCCGCTGACGGATTCCGCGGTGCCCTGGCCGAACTGTACGAGCTCTGGCCCGAGGACTTCGTCTCCCGGGTCCCGTCATACGGTGGCTGGATGCCCTTTGCCCGGCTCAACGAGATCGAAAACGTGGATGAGTTCGGGTTTGGGTATCAGGAGGGCGGCTCCTCGGCTGCCTTCGACGACAAGATCGACGTCTCGAGCTTCGTCTACTTCCACTGCGCGGGGGAATTCGCGAACATCCCCGGGTACACTCGCGATCAGCCCTTGCCGGACTACGAGACCCAACTGAAGGCCGTCAACGCGGTGGGCAAGCAGCGGACGGGCCTCGACAACGTGTGGGACATCACCGGGATCCAGCGCCCGGACGGCAAGATCGACATCCGCCCGGTGAACGTGTACGGGCACCTGTTCGCGCAGCCCTGTGTGGACCCGGAGCTTCCGTACGGCAAGGCCATGAGAGACAACCTCGTGACCCGCGTGAACAAGGACACATTCCCGACGGGCATCGACGGGTGCTACTATGACGGCATCGCCGTGGGCCTGGACTACTCCCGCGAACACTTCAAGGTGGCGGACTTCCCTCTGCTGTGGGACGCAAAACTCAGCCGCCCCGTGGCCTACAACTTCTTCGCATCTCTCGAGTGGGCGCAGCAGATCGCCGCGCAGATTCACCCGCAACGCAAGCTGACCATGCTCAACGATTCGTCGATGACATCCTTCTCTTTCGTGTTCCCCCACATCGATGTCCTCGGCGCAGAAGGTGGCTGGATCAACTCCGACGCGGCCTTCCACCGGGCCCGGGCGTACAGCTACCATAAACCCTTCTGCACGCTGCTGAAGACGAACTACAACGCGCACCCGCAGTCGAAGATGGAGTCGTACATGCGCAGTTGCCTGGCTTTCGGCGTTCTGTTCGGCTTCTTCGATATCTCGCCGAGCGGAGCGAACCCCGGATCCAGTTACTGGGTGCACCCGGAGTGGTACAACCGGGACCGCGAGCTCTTCCGCCGCTACATGCCCCTCTGCGCCGAGATATGCCGCGCCGGCTGGGAGCCCGTGCAGTTGGCCCGGACCAGCACCGACGGGGCGCGGGTCGAGCGGTTCGGTTGTGGGCGCTCGGGGGATGGCGAGCTCGTGTACTTCACAATCCGGCGTGACCCGGCAGCAACCGGCGGCCCGGTGGTCACGGTCCAGCTTGACCAACAGATGCTGCAGTCCAAGGGCGACGCGATGGCCGTTGACCTGCTCACGGGTCGACTCCTCCCACTGGAGGGCAATCAGGTCTCCGTAGAAGTGCCGGCGGCAGAGGTCGGCCTCATCGCGGTCGGCAGCCAGGACGCTTTGGCCGCTCGGTGTCTGGACCGGATCCACCGCGTCTCGGAGTCGCGCCGCAAGTATGACGCAGCCCACAAGGTGGGGCAGTCGGGCCTGGGTAAGTGGGGCAAGTACATGGAGGGCGCCCAGCTCGACCACAGCGTGGCGAAGTCCGGCACTACGTCGCTGCGCGTGACTCTCGACGACCGGACTAAGTCGGCGGGGGCCAACCAGAGTATCCGCATCAACCAGAAGCAGCCGGAGGAACTGATCGTCCGAGGGTCATCCCTGGCGCAGGGCGTGTCAGGCACCAAGGACCGCAGCTACTCCATCTATGTAGATTGCTACTATCACAACGGCGACAAGCTCTACGGCAGCACGATCGATTTCGACCCGGCCGTCGAGGGATGGCAGTCGGGCGAGATCAGAATCAAGCCGCAAGAGACAGTCAACAACATCACCGTCTACTGCATGTTCCGCGGACACACGGGCACGGCTTGGTTCGACGACATCTCTCTCGCGCGCGCGTCAGAGCCGGACAAGAACCTCCTCGGCGACGGCGGTTTCGAGCCTGTGGTGGCTCCCCAAACGGGCGCGCTCGTCACCGAAGCCGCCGCGCGACTGCTTGCGTCGGGGGATGTCGCAGCAGAGATGCTCGCCGACGACCACAGGGCCGAGAAGGTCACCGCACTCGCCACTAAGACCCAGGGAGACCTCGAGTGGCTCACGGGGCAGCAAGTCCCCGGCGAGGCGCAGCGCTCCCTTCGCGACCTGCGCGACGTGCGCGACCTTGCGGCGCTTCTCGAATCCGTGACCAAGGGGCAGCCCATGTCTGAGCCCTGGCCCCAGCGCATTACCGAGGCCTTCCCGCTTCTGCAGCCCAAGAAGCGACCACCGGCGCCGCGCTCGGGAGCCGCTTCGGCGCAGAGCGACCTACCCAAGGGCACCAAGGTGACGGTGGACAGCAACTACAGCGGCTACAATACCGCGCCGCTCACGGACGGCAAGATCAACCCGAAGACAGATGACTGGACACAGATCGCGTGGGCATCCGGGGAGAATGACGGCGACCACTGGGTGCGCCTTGACTTCCCCCAGAAGCTCACGGTGAGCAAGATCACGATCCACTGGGCGTATGATAACGGGGCGTACTACTCTTCCCGCGAGGTAGTGGTGGAGAAGGGCGCGGGTGAGGGGTGGAGCGCCCTGACGCCGAAGCAGAACATCCTCCCCAAATCGCCGGACCAGACGACGGTCAACGTCGAGCCGGTGGAGGTCACATCACTGCGGATCCGACAGCCCGCCGGAGGTGGCTCGCCGGTCAGACCCAACATCATGTGGATCAGCGAGGTCGAGGTCCAGTAGCGGCCTGCGGCGGATGGCCCCCGCGGGAGGACCCGGAGGCAGTGTCTACGGCTTCTTGCCCTTCTTGGACGGGGTCTTGGCAGCCGTCTTCTTGCCCGGCTGCCGGCGCTTCTTGCGGATATGGCCCACGTAGCCCGACCCCACGGCCCCAAGAAGCAGGGCCGCCAGGACCAACAGGAACACGCCCTGGTCGGGATCGCCCTTGATGAGTTGGTAGACGCCACTGCCGAGCAGGAATAGCCCGATCGGCAACGCGATGGCTGTAAAGAAGCAGTTCAGGAAAGATTCCACAGCGATATCATCCCGGTCAACGTTTGAGGAGCATGGGACGGGGAACCGACCCCGAGCGAGGGCTCCTCGGTGCCTCCCCGCACTCTCAGCAGCGCCATTATAGGGCGAGCAGACAGTCGGCGCAAATCCTTGACACGTGCCGGAATACAGTGTACTTTTGTGCTTTCCCCTACCCCTCACTTCCTTCCGAGAAGGAGACGAAAGCGCAAGATATGGGTCTCGTAGAGCTATTGAACAAGGTCTTCCCGCACAAGGATCCGGATCCGCACCGCGGTCTGGGTCGGAACGAGTTGTGCTGGTGCGGCAGCGGCAAGAAGTACAAGGGCTGTCATCTCCAGGCCGACGAGAAGAAGCGGGGTTCCGGGCGCAAGTAGCCGCGCCCGCGAGGGATCCCCTCCACGCACCACCACTCGGTTTCGTCGCGCTCCACGCTTGACGGCAACCGCCTGTCCAGTTGGCCTAGACAGCAATGTATTCGCCCATAGCGGGTCCCGGGGCCCTCGCAGTGCGCCGGGGATTTGCTGTGCGCCGGCAGGTTGACTGCCTGGGGTTGATGGTGTGTAATGACTCCGGAGCCTGGAGCTGCATCACCGGGTGTTCCCACTGAGAGGACGAGACGAATG
>JALGSS010000510.1 GCA_029821745.1 Candidatus Zipacnadia bacterium | reverse complement strand
AGGCAGCGTCCTGTTCGCCGCGCCGGCCCAACGCTTCACCGTGGCACCGTTGTTGCAGGCACGTGTCGTGAAGCCATGGTACCGGGGTCGGATCTTCAGCAAGATGGACCTGCGCGAGGTCGAGATCGAGACACGCATCGGTCTGCGCGATGTGGCAGCGCAGGGCATCACGCTGCACGCGCAGCTTCTGTCCGGGGAGCGCGAGGTCGCTCGTGCCACTGCCGCAATCGGCGAGGCGCTCACAACAGTGCGCCTTCCCTGCGCCAACCTGGATGCAGGGACGTACACGATCTGCGTTACGCTCACCGACACAGCGGGCAAGGAATTGGCGAACGTCGCCGGCCTGCCACTGGAGAAGCTTCCGCCCGCCGGCGATGAGTTGTGGCTCGACCGCGACAACAACCTGCTCATCAACGGAACCGCCCACTTCCCTACGGGCTTCTACTCGGTGGACTGGATCGGCCGCATGAACCTGCCCGCCGAGGGTTCCTACACGCTCTTCCACACCTACGCGTCAAGCACGGCGGCGCGACTGGATCCCGCTGTGACCAGTTGGGACTGGCAGAAATGGCTCGATACGGGCGCGTCCCACGGAATGAGAGCGTTCATGGGCGTGGGGTATTCCGGAGACCGGACAGAAGATTTCCACGCGCGCCTCGCGCAGGGCGAAGCCGGCGAACCCGAGCGACAGATGCGCGAGTTCATCGACCGCTGGAAGCAGCACCCGGGCATCGGGGCCTGGTACCTGTATGATGAGCCCGCTCTCTCCGGCCGCACCGTCGAGCAGATCAAGTACCTGTATGAGATGGCCGACGGGATCGACCCCTATCACCCCAAGGTCATCTGCCAGGTGCTGTGGTCCGACAAGCGCTACGTGCCCTGGCTCGATGTGCTGATGCCCGACCCGTATCCCATCCGCGCCAAGAACTCGCGCCCGCTGCGCAGTGTCGCGACGGCGGTTCGCGCGGCCAGGCGCACAGTCGGCGACGAGAAGCCCGTGTGGCCGGTGCTGCAGTGGTACCAGTACCCGGAGGGCCGCTACCCGACGCCCCGCGAAATGCGCTGCATGGCCTTCCTGGCTGTGACAGCGGGCGCCAAGGGTCTCACGTGGTACAGCTTCTACCATGGCTATAAGGGGGACAAGGCCCACTGGCCACAGCTCGCGCAGGTCGGCCGGGAACTGCGCTCCGTCGAGGACATCGTGCTCGCCCCGTATGCAGACGATCCGGTGGCTATTGAGCCCGGTGATGCGCCCGTTGAGGTGCTCGTGAAGCGGACGCCCGCCAAGCTGCACGTCATCGTGGTGAACTACGAAGACCGCGCAATCGGCCCGCTGCAGCTACAGCTCCCGGAAAACTCCCGCAGTGCCCGCGAGCGTCTCGGCGGAACCGACCTCCCCATTGTCGGCAACCGCATAAGTGTATCGCTGGAGGGCTACGAGCCCGCAGTCATCGACGTCGAGTTGGCACAATAGTCTGGTGAGAAATCACGAGAAGGTGGTCAGGCCCGTGCACGCCAAACTGTGTGTAGTCTCGCTCGCATTCATGGCACTCGTTCTCAGTCTTCCGGCACATGCCGAGGGGGTCCCGGACAACGTGCGCAAGATCATCGAGAAGTCCCAGTCCTTCGAGCTCGGGAAGTATCCGGTGGGCTTCTGGAGCTACACCAATCTCGCCGAGCACGGCAGGTACATGGACGAGTCCGAGGTGGAGGCGTGGGCGGACGCCGGATTCACCGTGACTCAGAGCCCGCGCTGGGACCCAAGCAAGCCGGAGCAGAAAGAGCACATGCTCAAGCTCCTGGATTGGGCCCACGCGCGCGGAATGAAACTGATCGTGGGCGACCCGAGAACCTACGCGAAGACGGGTCCCGGCGGCGAGGGCGGCGTGATCCCTCCTGACTACGCCGACGGCGTCAAGGCGGCCGTGGCGGACCTCGGCGGACACCCGGCCACCTTCGGGTTCCATGTCGGCGATGAGCCGGACGCGAAGCAGAAGCTCGCCTTCTTCGAGTGCTACCGGGTCCAGAAGGAGATCGCCCCCAACCTGCACCCGTACGCGAACCTGCTGCCGTTCTTCCCCGGGATCGAGGCGCGGGCCGGAACCGATACGTGGCCGAACTACCTCGATGAATACTGTCAGAAGAGCAATCCCGACATGATCGGGTGGGACTGCTACACCCAGATGAACCCCGGCGAGGGCGGCTGGGAGAACTACTACCAGAATCTGAGGCTGTACAGAGAGGCATCTTGGCGCAACGGGGTCCCCTTTTGGAACACGGTGTTGTCCGTCGGGCACTACAGGTACCGCTGCCCGAATCTCGACGAGATTCGCTGGCAGTTCAATACCACCGTCGCCTCCGGGGCCCACGGGGTAATGTGGTTCTTCTACTACATGCGCCAACCCCACTCAAATTACCGGCTCTCCCCCGTCGACGAGCACTGGAACCGCACGCCAACGTATGACTGGCTGCGGCTGGTCCAGAAGAGCTTCCACCGGCATTACGGCGACCTGTTCACACGCCTGGTCTCCACGCGCGTGACCTTCTACCCCAAGGCCTACGGTGGCGGCGAAGTGTTCACGCCCAACGGAATCGTCTCGCGTATTCTGCCGGACGCCAAGGATCATCCCATCCTCCTCGGCGAGTTCACGGACATCGAGGGCCGGCGCTACGTGATGGTGGTCAACAACAGCATGACCGAGTGCGTGAATGTCGGCCTGACCTTCCCTGGCGACGACGTCACGCTCTACTCGTGGAACTGGTCCGGAAACGAGTACCACGGCGGCGCGTACTGCAATTCGGGGGTAACCAACGACGAGCACGGCCTGACCGTCCGTCACTACCTCGCGCCTGGGCAGGAGGCCGTCTACCGCGTGGATTCCGCGTCGGCCAACGCCGAGCCCCTGCCCGAGTAACGGGTCGAGCGACGCGAGGACACACGGAAACAACTGACACGAGGGGGCAGTGCATCATGCGCATCGGCACCAGCGTCCATGCGCTGACAGACTTCGCCGACGACAGCAAGCCGTTCATCCAGGCTCTCGACGAGGCCGCGGAGTGCGGGTTCGACAGCATCATGCTGATGAACGTTCCGGGGAATCCGGCTCTCTGCGGCCGCGAGTCGCCGCCATGCTCACTCATCGACCTCGCCGCGTCCGACCCGAAGACCGTGCGTGCCGCGCTAAGCGATGCTGGGCTCGACGCCGCAGCGCTCTACCAGGGCTGCATGGATGTCGCCGATGATGATCAGGCCGCCGAGAGCGCCATGGTCCTGGGCGAACTCATCCGCCTGGCCCGCAGGATAGGGTGTCCCCTCGTCATCCCCAACGCGGGTGCCGTTCCGGTGCAGGGGATGACCGTTGATGAGAAGGAGCCGTTCATCGAGCGCATCGCGAACGTCGTGATGACGGCCCTCGACCAGGGGAGCCCGGAAACTCGCATCGCGATCGACGTGCACTACGGCGGCGGGATCGAGACCATCGACGACTGCGAGCGCTTCTTCGAGATCGCTCCGGACGCTCGCGCGGGCATCACGCTCAACATCGGGCACATGACAACCTGCCGCCAGCCGGGGTGGACCCTGGTGGAGGACTTCCCCGAGCGCGTCCACGCGGTGGCCTGGAAGGATCACTTGCTCTCGCCGCCCCCGGAGGCCACCCATCCTGTCTACTCAGTTGAGCTCGGCCGCGGCGATTCGCCCTTTGAGCGTTATGTCGAGGTCCTGGCTCCTGACGACGGCACGCGCCGGCACCTGATCACTTTCGAGCACGTGCCGGTGGCCGAGCGCATCGGCGCACTGCGGCGCAGTCTGACATACCTGCAGGACTTGTGGGATCAAGCCGACGCACGCTGAACTGGTGGGACTAGAAGGCATCCATGCCCGGGCGCCGAAGTAGTGCCAAGTTGGGAGATGCGGCCCAGGGCGTACCGTTCCGAGCGGTCAACGAACGAGGCCATCTGGATCCAGAGGGGCGAGACAATGCGACGGGTCATGTGTGCGCTGGCGATCGTGCTGCTGACTGGCGCCGC
>JALGSS010000509.1 GCA_029821745.1 Candidatus Zipacnadia bacterium | reverse complement strand
TACATCTTCCCTCGCTCACGCATCGGGACCCCGTCACGCGCCCCGAACAAATCCGTGAATGCACCGTCCATCTCATTCCAGAGTTCCCAGTAACGGATTGACGGGAAACGCCCGGCCATGTCGGCGACGAATCGAGCGAAACGCTCGTAGCTTTCGACGCGGTTCGCGAAGCTGCAGCCGGGGGCGTTGGCGTGGACGACGACTTCGAGCGCAATGTCGGCGGCATCGCAGCGCTTCACCAAGTCCTTCCAGTATTCCAGAGCTTCCTCGCTGTAACTGACGCCCTCAGTGGAGTGGTCGATCTGGTTCCAGTACATCGTCTTGCGGACGAGCCGGATCCCGAGGTCCTTGACCATCTCTATCTGCTCATCGGGCATCCCATGCATGCCGATTCCCAGTTCCGGCCGCGGGTCGTAGACGTACAGGTTGTCCTGCACGCGGTAGGCCACATACGGACTGGCGGACAAGGGCACGGCGAGCAATAGCGCGGCAGTCAGGAAGTGGGAAGGGGACATCGACCAGCGCCTCCTGATGAGGGGCGGGATCGGGACCTTGCAGCGTTGGGGTGCGCGGGCGAAGCGGCCTATTCCTCGACGCGTTCGGGCAGGACCCTCTGCGCGGCTGAACACAGGGCGACCAGGTCGGCGTGCAGCGCGTTGAGTTCACTCGTGGTCACCAGCGTCTCTGCATCGATGCCGTCTTCCATCTGCGTCTCGTCCACAACCACGTCGTCCGCGATCTGCCTGAGCCTTCCAAGCAGGTTGGTCACCCAGACCAGGGTGTTCGCGGCGGGTTGCGGGGTCTCATGGCGCTCAAGCTCTTGGGGCGCATTCTCGGCGAGGAAACCGCGAAGGCGGTTACAGAACTTGCGCCCGCCCGTCATTATGAGCCTCGCCTTCTCCTCGTCGAAGGGATGAAGCGGCGATCCCGTGCCGCTGGGCGCCCGGGCATCGATCAGCACTCCCTCAAGCTGGCGGACGCATTCGGAAGCGGCCTGATAGACGGCGAGCCAGCGCTCACGCTGTCTGCGCTCGGGGCTGCCTTCGGACAGCACCTCATCCAGGACGGCCATCTGCTCTTCGAGGTACTCCGCGCGCTCCTCAAGACCCTCGAGCTCTTCGTCGCGACGGCTGGTCGCCGCCTCGCGCTGCTCAACGAGGTCGTCTAGGATGCGGTCGATGTCCGCCAACGTCTGCTCGAGGGCGGCCATGAGGGCGTCCATGTACTCCTCGGCCCCCTGCCGCAGCCTTGTCTCGAAGTCGTGGCGCAGGCGTCCGCAGGCTTGGTCAAACTGCGTGGTCAGGACGCGCTCTCCCTCGCGGAGGAGAGCGACTTTCTTGCGGTCCTCGCCCAAGAGCGCCCAGTGCCACTTGAAGCCCGTCCCAAGTTGTATCTTCCAGGCCCTCTCGCGCCACGTGAAACTCGACTTCGTGGGGACGACGACGTCATCTTGCATCCGGGGTTCGGGCAGATCGAACTCTGCGCGGGCGGCCTTGTAGATGTCCTTGAGCTTGTCCGTCACCCGGCCCCCGAAACGCTCCAGCGCCTCCTGCAAAGCGTCGTGCAGTCGGCCCTGTTCTTCGTCGTCCTTCCAAGCGCTGATCGCCTGGCGCAGTTCGGTCTCAATGAAGCCGTTGACCTCGTCATACAACTCCTGGAATGCCGCGTGGCGCGGTTCATCGGCCCATTCCGCATACGCCTTCCTGAGCACCGCGAGGCCCTCGCGCCGGGCGACCTCGTAGTCCTCCTGCAGCCGCGTGCGGACCACTTGGTCGACGTTGTTTCGTACCAGCACCCGGCTGTCGTTGACCTCGTGCATGATCGCGTCGCGGCGGATGCGGTACCGCACCACCTTCTTCTTGAGCTGTGCGATGGTGAGCTCAAGACTGCGCCGCTGGAGGTCGACTGCGAGCTTGAGTTCCTCCGCCATGGCTCCGGCGCGGCGGGCGATGGACTTCTGCAACGTGGGCAGCAGGTCATCCTCAGCGAAGCGCTGGAGTCTCGCGGAGAGCCGCGCGACTCCCGACGCCTGCCACACGTTCAGGTCGTTCTGCTCGTGAGCCGTCACGCCCTGCCGCGCCGAGATCGGCAAGACTTCCAGGGCATCTTCCGGCACCACATTCGCGAGCACCTGCCGCGTGAAGTCGAGGGCCTCCTCGCGCTCGGTCGGGCTGAGTTGGTCGACCTTGTTGAGGACCACGAAGAGCTTGGAGGTCCGCTTCAGGATATCCTGGGCGAACTGCAGTTCACTGTGGCTGATGGGCGGGTCGGCGGCGAGGACAAGCAGCGCTCCGTCCACCTGGTCGAGGAAGTCCTGGGTCACCTCGGTGTTGTGCCTGTAGATCGAGCCGACGCCGGGGGTGTCCACGAGAAACAGGCCGGAATTGAGCAGATCGGACGGCACGCGCACCTCAACGATCGCGACCTGCTTCACGTTCTCGGGATTGCGAGCCTCCGCCACATACTCGGAGAGTTCTTTGATGGGGACTTGGTTCTTGCGGCCGTCCTGGTAGGTGACCGCGCACTCAAGCTGCTCGCCATAGCGCACGACGGTGATGACGGAAGTGAGCGGAACGACGGCGGCGGGGAGGATCGGCCGGCCGATGAGCGAGTTGATGAGCGTGCTCTTCCCACGCTTGAACTCGCCGAAGACCACGAGATTGAAGGCCCGCGCCGCAAGCTGCTCCTGAAGCCCAATGAGACTGCGCCAGTGACGCTGCGGGCCGTTGGATGCGGTGTAGTTGACGAGGCCGGTGACCACTTCGGACAGGTTGGCCGGAGCCGTCTCGCCCGTGGTGGGTGGGTTCTGAATCGTTGACACTATGGGAGTCCCTCGTGCAGTGATGTGCGTGCTCGGGGGCATCAAAAAACCCCCGCCGGCGTCGAAGCGCAGGGGTCATCAGCCAGGCGACGACGGTGACCGGGAGCCGGCCATCCCCGCGATGGCGCAGGTGCCACTATGCCCTCGCACCGGGTTGCGCTCACCGGAATCCCGGTGCAAAGCCCTATCGCCACTAGTGGAGGATTGTACCATTTCGGGGGCCCACCTGCAACGGCTCTAGGCTGGGGTGGAGGCGCAACGTGATAATGTCCCATTGGCGCAAAGTAGAAATGTCCTGTTGCAGTGTGGTCGCGCTTCGGCGGCGAACCAGACAGGATCAATCTACTCATGAGCGACAAAGAACGGACCCGTCTCAAAGTGATCGCCGAGTTGGTCAAGCCGTCCACCAATGGCAGGAAGCAAACCCAGGCCCAGGGGGCCACGCTGCTGGGCTGTGGCGAGCGCCACGTGCGCCGGCTTCTCGCGCCCTCCGCCCGGCTGAATTCGGGACCCGCGTAGGTCATCATGGCATGGACGGAGAATTGCCCCCATCAAGTATAGCTGGTCGTCCAGGAGGTCTGCAATGCGTATCGTGCTGGTCGCTTTGCTCTGTTCTCTCACAGTGGGCGCGCTGGGTCAGGAATCATGGGACGCGCGTCGTCAGAAGCTCGGGTCGGCTGAGGATCCCTACCGGATACTCGTGGATAAGGTGCTGATGAAGGCAAACGGATGGGTCATGGAGCCGGAGCATGTGGCCGAGATCAAGGAAGCCGGGTTCAACGTGGTGGTGCCCCGTATCGGCGCGGATGACAACGCTCGGGTTGAGCGTGTGGCCCGGATGGCCATGGACCAGGGGATGTTCTACATGCCCTGGATCCGCGGGACACGCGTGGAGAAGGGGGATCCCGAGCTGCGGTGCACCGACGCCACGGGCCACTACGGCGAGCTTGCCGGCCCCAACGCCGACGCCCTCTGGGACTACTGGAGCGACCGCATCCTGTTCTACGCCCGGCTGTCTCAGGACGTGCCGTCGGTCATGGGCGTGTTCATGGATTTCGAGAATTACGATAGCGCGAAGGTCGGCGGCGGCATGTGCTACACCGTGTTGTACGATGCGCCGGTGCTGAAGCGCTTCGCCGAGGCAAAGGGCCTCTCGCTGCCGGATCCGCTGCCGGATAATCGCGCGGCGTGGATCGAGGAGCAGGGGCAGACCGAGGC
>JALGSS010000508.1 GCA_029821745.1 Candidatus Zipacnadia bacterium | reverse complement strand
CAAGGACCCGTTATTCAGGGACCCAGACAGTCTGGACTTCCGCGTGCGGCCTGCCAGCCCAGCCATTGTGCCGGGCCATGATATCGGCGTCTATGATGACGCGTCTTCCGTCCCACAGGGCACCGATTCGTGGAAACTCGCCGAGCAGGGCGTGAACGAGACGCCGATCAGTCGTTTGCCGGGGGATTGAGACCCGGGACAGTCACCCCATTTCTCGGGTCAGACCGGATGCGAAGGCAGTGCCGGCTGCGTTCCGCGAGTTTTGCTGCCAGTGGCCGAGGCATTTCGTGCGGCTGGAGGAGGGGAAGGCGGAGCAGAAGGCGGAGCAGGTGATCGAGTTTGAGGTCGGGGACGGATAGCAGCATGATGCGAGAGGGGTTGTCATGAAGAGGACAGTGGCGTTGCCGGTGTTGCTTGCGATGTCGGCCGCAGTCGTTCACGGCGCGGATTGGCCGCAGTTCCGTGGCCCGTCGCGAGACGGCATCTCCCCGGAGACAGGCCTACTTGCGAGCTGGCCCGAGGGAGGGCCCGAAGTCGTCTGGCGCAACGAGGAGATCGGCCACGGCTGGTCGAGCGTGGCGGTGATCAAATGGACCGTGTGCACGAGCGGTGTCATTGACGGCATCCTGACGGTTAGCTCCCTCTACTCGGGTGGTCAGGTGCGCTGGCAGCAGGCTCTGGAGCCGGCCTCGAAGGGCGGAGGCTACAAGGGATCCCGCAGCACCCCGACGATTGACGGTGATCGGCTCTACATCCTCAGTGGTGAGGGAACACTCTACTGCCTCAGTACAGAGAACGGCGAGCAGCGCTGGTCCGTGAACCTGGTGCAGGAGTACGGGCCGGGTGTGCCGATGTGGAGCATCGCCGAGTCCGTCCTGATTGACGGCGGCAAGGTCATTCGCGCTCCCGGGGGCCGGGCCGCCATGGTGGCGCTCGACAAGCTGACCGGCGAAGAGGTCTGGGCCGCCGAGCCGGTGGACCCAAAGACCGGCTACGCCTCGGGGATGCTCATTGAGCACGGGGGGCTGAGGCTGATCGTGACCTTCTCGGCGAAGTCGGTCTTCGGCGTGAACGCTGACACTGGCGAGCTTCTTTGGAGGGAGCGCCGCCCACACCAGAGATACGGCGACGTGAACGCCACCTCCGTAGTGTTCGCCGACGGGATGCTGTACGTGACCAGTGGCTATCGCGCCGGCAGTGTCGGCTACAAGATGAGCGTCTCCGGCAAAGAGGTGAGCCTCGCAAGGGCGTGGGAGTCTAAGACCATGGACGATCACCACGGCGGCGTGGTCCTCGTTGACGGCAAGGTGATCGGGACGGGTCACGAGAGGCGAGGCCTGACCGCCCTGGATCTGAAGACTGGACGTGAGATCTACCGGATTCCCGGCATCGGCGAGGCCTCGATCATCTATGCCGACGGAAAGCTCATCTGCCGGCGGCACAATGGCACGGTTGCCCTGGTGGACGCCGCCACAGGGGGAGTCATCAGCTCCTTCCGACTGGAGAACCGAAAACAAGTGTGGGCAATCCCGGCGATCTCCAATGGCCTGCTCTACATCCGCAACGGCTCACGACTGACCTGCTATAGCATCAGGGAAGCCACGGAGCGATAGCCGAGGCGGAACTCGGGGAGGCCGAGCAGGTGATTGAATCCCAGCGGGCCAGTGGATAGCAGCAAGTGGTGCCAATGGGGGCCGTGAGAACACGATCGGCTTCTCATGCAGAAGCAAGAGGGTACACAATGGCTAAGCTGGCGATCAACGGCGGCGAGAGGTCGGTTACAGCGGATCAGAAGGGGGCTTTCTATAACAGAGCGCTGACAGACGAGGAGCTCAACGAGGCCGTATTGGAGCTGGTGAGGGACGGCGTCCTGTTCTCTGATGAGGGCTTTCCCGGCGAGACCATACTGAAGTTCGAGGAAGAGTTCGCTGAATGGCGCGCTGTAAAGTACGCTTTGGCTCATACCAATGGCACGTCTGCCATTCAAGCCGCCCTCTTCGCCGTGGGTGTTGGACCCGGCGACGAGGTGATCGTGCCCTCCTACACGCACCCCTTCAGCGTTGTGCCTATCTTAGGGGCCAACGCCATCCCAGTGTTCTGTGACGTAGACCCAGAGACGCTATGCGCCGATCCCGTTGACATCGCTAGACGGTAACCCCGCACACCAAGGCGATTATGCCCGTCCACGGGAACATCATGAATGAGGGCATGCCGTGCGAGATGGACGAGATAACCAACATTGCCGAGGAGCGTAACCTCGCAGTTGTGGAGGACGCATGCCTCGCGCCGTGGGCTACCCATAGAGGAGTGAAAACAGGTGGTATAGGCGACGCTGGCGCTCTCAGTATGAAGAAGTTCTTCAATTTCGGGACGGGTATTGATGGCGGTGCGTTTGTTACCAACAACGAGGAGTACTACGAGCGGGCATGCCTTTTGGGCCACTACGAGAGGGTCCAGCAGTGGAACCTCGGTGGTGGGTTTTCTCTCGGATACAAGTTCAGAATTAACCGGCTAACGGCCGCCATGGCAAGTATACAGATAAGACACATGGACGAGGTTGTGGAGAAGACCCAGAGAAACATGGAGTACCTTGTCTCAGGCTTGAGCGCAATGAGGGGCATCAAGGTTCCCGAGGTGCCCCCGTACATGGGCAATGTGTACTGGTACACGTGGCATGTCGGATATGAGCCTGAGGAGCTGCATGGCGTCCCCGTCGCGAGATTCATCGAAGCCCTCCAGACAGAGGGAGCCCAAGTGGCAGAGCAACGCGGCATCAATGGATTGCACCTGAACAGGGCGTTCCAGGAGAGGCCTGGCTACGGTGAGGGGTGCCCCTTCGACTGCCCTCACACGGCGCGCGAAGTGGACTATACCAAGCTCGATCTACCGGCGGTGCGGACGAGAGAAAACGCCATAACGATCCCGTGCTTCGGGCACGCTAAGAAGGAGCTTCTAGACCAATACTTAGACGTCTTCGCCAAGGTGACCGAGAACGCGGATCAGCTGCAATGGAGAAGAGATAATGCAGAAGACCACAAGGGCTGGCGTTGCCGGTGCCAACATCACGCCGGGGGCCCGATGTGTGCTGGGAGCTATTGGAAACAAGGGACAGCCACTCATTTCCACAGCCTGGATCGCACGCCGCTGCCGGCCGCTTTCCACGAGTCCCCCCTGCCAGTGGCCGAGGCATTTCGTGCGACTTAAGGACGCGAAGGCGGAGCAGGTGATTGAGTACGAGACCCGTGCATGGAAGGAGCGAGCACAATGCCCGAGAACGAGCCCAACAAGCGCGACGACAAGCTCTGCTTCGAACTCAAGGAGCGGACGTGCGCGATGATGCGTCTCACCGGGAGGGTGACGGTGCGAGCGCACCATATCCTCTGTTCCTTCTGCGGATACGGGCGCATGAAATACCCTGACTACTCGCTGTTGCCGGGAAACACAGAGGAGATGCAGCGGAACCCGAGCCTTGAGATCCGCGTTGTTGCCGGGTTTGAGGACGTCTGCTACTGCTGCCCGAATCTGATGAACAACCGCTGTGTCGGCGCAGACGGGAAGATGGAGCCTTCCGATATGCAGAAGGACCTGGATGTGCTGCGCCCCCTCCGGCTGGTCAGTGGGGCCGTGCTGCCGGCGAGGGAGCTCTTCGGCATGGTTGCCGAGAAGATCCCTCACGTCGTGGACATCCGCGGAGACAACCGGGTGGGCGAGGACGGCGCTTTGTTCACGACTTGCTCACCGACGAACGGGCACTACGAAGAGGCGCGAGCGCAACGGTTCTGGGAATGAGCGGGGGAGGCGGAGCGCACATCGGGCCTCCGGACTGCGTCGGGAGCAAACGACTGTCGAGCATGTCTGAGCCGACAATGAAGCAGGAGGATTGATCGAAATGCGCACAAGCCCAAGGCCGGCTCTCCTTCCGGCCGTCGTGTTGGTGGGGATCGCCTGGAGCCTCACGCTGACTTGCCTTGCCGGCCCGCGCGTGATGGTTGTCTACAACCGGGAGGGGCGCGGATTCCCGGGGCGCGACATGAGTTTGTACGACGTGGAGACAAAGCGATTCGCGGGCGAGGATCTGGACGGGTTCGCGGCGGCTCTCAGCGAGTCCCAGCTTCTGTACATCGGGCAGACCGCAAGCGCCTCCTCAGACCAGAACATTTTCGCGATACCGGAGCGCGCCGCAGCCGTGCGGGACTTCCTCGCGCGCGGGGGGATGCTGGTGGTGGACTACAACGGTCTTGGCGGGGGCGCCGTCAATAAGTTCTTCGGGGCCCTGGGCCTCAAGCATCCGGGCAGCACCCAGGGCGAGTACTACGATGTGGTGGTCGCCCCCGATGCCACGCACCGGGCGCTTTCCGAGCCACACAAGATGAG
>JALGSS010000507.1 GCA_029821745.1 Candidatus Zipacnadia bacterium | reverse complement strand
GGTCAGCCCCGAGACCCGCCGCGAAACGATCACGGATTTGCTTCGCGGCTTTCTGCCCCAGGATGACATGTTCGTGGCTCCGCACATCCCGCAGAACAAGAAGCGGAATGCTCGGCGGGCCTGCAAGATCCCGGCCGATGAGAAACTCGCCGGCCTCGTGGACTGCACGGTGTTCGGTTCGGCCAAGAACGCCGTCGCCTTCAGTGCCGACGGCGTCTACTATCACAATGATTGGACCGGTCTGCACACGGGCTCCGGGTGCGTGCGCTACGAGCGGTTCAAGGGCCTGTCCTTCGGGCGGGCCCGGCAACACGAGGTGGACCTGGGCCCCGAGGATGCCTTCGAGATGTCGGGAAGCTCCGTTACCCCGGACACGATGGTGCGGATTCTGGAGGCTTTGCAGCGCTACCTCGTGCGTGGCGAGACACCGATCGACGAACGTGCCGCGAGCGCGCCGTCCCCGTCGGTCCCGGGTGTCGCAACCGACGGACTTGATGACGCCGAAGCCTTGGAGCGCGTGCTGGAACGGTTCGGCTCCGAGGAAGACTGTTATGTGGGCGCGGAGATTCCTGAGAGCAAGCTGGCCCGTGGGCGTTCTCGGTGCCAAGTCCCGCTTGATGAGACCATCGTCGCGTTGGTGGACTGCACGGTGATGGGGTCTGCCAAGTACTGCCTGCTGATTGGCCTGGAGGCGATCTACTACCGGAACCGGTGGATTGGACAGCAGACCGGAGTTCACTCCATCCCCTACGGCGACTTCACCGACCGGGTGTTCGTGCCCGCGGACAACTCCGAAGTGGCCTTGGGGTACAGCGACTGGCTCGAGACCTCCGGCACAGCCGTGTCGGAGGAGACAGTGGCCGAGATGCTGACGGCGGTGCGCCAGTGGGCCATCGACACCGGCAAGTGCCGGGTCGATGACTGAGGCAGGGAGTTGGGTGCCCGCCGCCGGCCCGCCTTGCCCTTTCTGTTTCGCATCGGGTAGGGTTTTGTTGAAAAAAGGTCAGATAGCCGTGGGGTGCCGATGTCGTACAATCGGCGGGGCCCCACGGGTGCTCCAAATGCGCTGCGACGGCCCTGCGGGGCCCCGGTCATAGGGACCGGGTACCGGTCTCGCCACCCCGCAGCTATCCAGGTGAGTTTCTCAACACAACCATAGTGGCCCCTGCCACAACCGGACACTCCTACTTCGCCCAGAACCGGACATTCCTACTTTGCAGCAAGGCTTGTACTCCTTGTGCCTCCCCGCGTTTGGCGATAGAATAGACAATCTGAATATCCTAACGAAGTTCCCTCCGTAACTGGCGGCAGGGCTGGAGACGATACGGAAACCCGATGACACCGAAGGATCATATACGCAATTTCTGCATCATCGCGCACATTGACCACGGGAAGAGCACGCTGGCCGATCGGCTGCTCGAGCAGACCGGTTCCGTGAGTGAGCGCGACATGAAGGACCAGATCCTGGACAGCATGGAGCTGGAGCGCGAGCGCGGCATCACGATCAAGGCCAGCGCGGTGCGCATGGAGTACACGGCTGCGGACGGGGAGACATACGTCCTCAACCTGATCGATACCCCCGGACACGTGGACTTCCAGTACGAGGTCTCGCGGGCCTTACGCGCTTGCGAAGGCGCTGCCTTGCTCGTGGATGTGAGCCAGGGCGTGGAAGCTCAGACCGTCTCGAACGCCTATCTGGCCATCGACGAGGGACTGGAGATCATCCCCGTCGTCAACAAGATAGACCTGCCCCTGTTCGACCGGGAGCGCGCCGGCGAAGAGATCGAGGAGACCTTCGGGCTGCCTGCCGAAGACATCATCTACACCTCGGGAAAGACCGGCGAGGGCGTCAAGGAACTGCTGGAATCGATCGTTGCGCACGTGCCGCCTCCCACGGGCAAGGATCAAGATCCTCTCCGCGCCCTGATCTTCGATTCAGAGTTCAACCTGCATCGCGGTGTGGTGGCCTATGTGCGGGTCGAGGACGGTGTGGTCAAGCGCGGCGACCCCGTGCAGATGATGGCGACCGGGAAGCAGTTCGAGGTCAGTGAGGTGGGTGTGTTCTCCCCCGAGATGACCCCGGTGAAGGAACTGCGAGCCGGAGATGTCGGCTACGTGATGGCGGGCGTCAAGGGCGTCAAGGACGCGCGTGTAGGCGACACCATCACAGGCGCCCGGCGCCCGGCCGCCGAGCCCTTCCCTGGCTACCGACCCGCCAAGCCCATGGTGTTCTGCGGGATGTACCCCGCCGAGAACGCCCACTACAAGGCGCTGCAGGATGCCCTGGACAGGCTGTCCCTGAACGATGCGGCACTCAAGTATGAGCCCGAGACATCGGCTGCGTTGGGTTTCGGCTTCCGCTGCGGGTTCCTGGGACTTTTGCACATGGAGATCGTCCAGGAGCGCCTTGAGCGTGAGTATGACCTGGACCTGGTGGCTACGGCTCCCAGCGTCGTCTACCGGATCATGGACACGCGGGGCGAAGTCTTCGAGGTGGAGAATCCCGCGCAGATCCCCGAACCCGGCGAGGTCGAGGTGTTCGAGGAGCCGGTCGTGGACGCGACCATCATGTCGCCGCAGAAGCACGTGGGCGTTTGTATGCAGTTGTCGGAAGACCGGCGGGGCGTCTACCAGAAGATGGACTATCTATACGGCGACCGCGTCGCCCTGCACTACAAGCTGCCGCTGGCCGAGATTATCGTCGACTACTACGATGCGCTGAAGTCGGCCACTCGAGGATACGCGACACTCGACTACGAGCTTGCCGGGTACCAGGAGACCGACCTGGTCAAGGTCGAAATTTCGATCAACGGTGACCCGGTGGACGCGCTTGCGCTGATCACCCACAGAGAGTTCGCGGAGCGCCGCGGCCGGGCAATCTGCCGGAAGCTGAAGGAGACCATTCCCCGGCAGATGTTCGAGGTGAAGATGCAGGCCTCCATCGGTGGGCGCATCGTCGCCGCTACGCGCAATTCAGCCTTGCGCAAGGACGTCCTGGAGAAGTGCTACGGCGGAGACATCACGCGGAAGCGAAAGCTGCTTGAGAAGCAGAAAGAGGGCAAGAAACGGATGAAGCAGGTCGGCTCCGTCGACGTGCCGCAGGAAGCCTTCATGTCTGTCCTGCGCCTCGACTAGCGGGCCCGACACTCGCTGACCTGGGATGATGAACCCACCATGATGACTCCCTGGCATCAGGTACGGCGACTGGTCGCGGCGGCCACCGCCGGAATCGTGGCCGCCGTCTCCGAGCGGCAAGGCCTGTCGATATGGCTGGCGGTCCCCTTCGGCATCGCCATGGCGGTGATATTCGCTCGCTGGGTCTTCCCCCTGGTGTGGCGGCCGCCGACCGGTGGAAGTCAGGATGAATAGCACAAGCAATGCGCCCGGCGAACCAGTGCCGGGCGCTGCACCTTCTCGCTGTGCCGCTGCCCCGTTCGTGCGGGCGCGTGACGTAGGCACAGACAGTGGAGGGCTGGGCGTTCAGGGCCTATCCGGCGCCTCCGAGGTGCACGCCCCCGACGATCTTCAGCGCGACGGGCTCGAACTTCGCCCAATGCTTCGCAGGCGCCTCAGCCGTGACATGATACCCGTAGTCGCCCTGCTGCGAGGCCCAGCGGATGCCCTTCATCGGCACCGACAGCAGGCCCGCGCGTTTGCTGAACGTGTACTCGACACGGGCGGCCCGCGACTTGGCGAAGTCGTATGAGAAGCCGGCGCTGCCCTCCTCGTACCCGGGGCGTCTCGCGAGCCATGTGTCGCGCTTGAAGCTGTCGAGGAGCGCGCCGTCCGCCGTGCTCTCAACGGGCAGTTGCTCTCCCGGTCCAAGGTTGCCCGCCAGGATGCGCTCTTTCGCCGCCGCGATATCGCCCCTGGTGCCCGCGCCGGACGAGCCGTGAACTTCCACGCGGCATAGCTTGCTGCCCTTCCAGACCACGCTCACGAAGCTGCCGGCGGAGCCGGAGTTGCTCGGCTCGCCCCATCCGTCGGGGTAGTACGCAGTGAAGCTCTCATCCAGCGATGTGAAGTCGGTCCACTCGCCTTCGTCCGCCGGCGGACCTGATGCCGAGACGCCCACCAGCA
>JALGSS010000506.1 GCA_029821745.1 Candidatus Zipacnadia bacterium | reverse complement strand
TACCCGGCCACGGAGGCGCTATGCGGGCACTTCGACTTGGACCCGTTGGGGCTGATCGCGTCGGGTTCGCTGCTGATCGCGACGGCGGCTGAGGATGCCCAAGCGGTCATCGCCGCGTGCTCAGCGCGTGCAATTGCCTGCACACGCATCGGCACGGCGACGCGCGCCGAACAGGGCTGCATACTCGTTCGCGATGGCTCAGAGAGCCCCCTGCCCCGGTATGATCAGGACGAGATCGGGAAGGTCTTCGGCTGACGGAGTGTTCCCCCGCCGATGCCGATGCAGGCTTACTTGAAGACGCTCTTCGCCGCGCCTGCCTGGAACTTCACGTGCCCGTCGAGGTAGCAGACGTTGATTGACCCGTTGTGGGCATCGTGGAGAGTGACCCCGTGCTTCGTCCTCGTCAGCTTGCACCAGCCGTCGGAGAATAGCCAGCAGTCGGCGTCCCACATCTCGTTCATCACCCGCGGCGTATCCCCGGTTCGCGCGATCAGAAAGCCCCAGGAGATCCACGTGCTGTAGCTCGGCTTGGGGGGAGCGACCGTGCTCGGGAACTGGTCATAGCTGAAGAAGTAGTAGCTGATGTTGCCCGCCGCGATGTTGGCAGCGGTGGGCGGGAAGTCGGGCATCCACGACGCGACCTTATGTGACGAAGGGCAGTAGAAGATCTGGCGGTTCTTCATGTAAGGCGTGAGCTGGCCCACCAGCCGGGAATGCGTCCACTGGCTGTTGCAGGCATAGTAGTCGCAGGGGAGCAACTCGTCGAAGTCCTGGGCGTACATGTGGGCCGCGAGCCCCAATTGGCGCAGATTCGACGCGCAACTGGTACGACGGGCCGCTTCCCGCGCTCGAGCGAACACAGGGAAGAGAATCGCAGCAAGGATGGCGATGATGGCGATCACTACGAGCAACTCGATGAGCGTGAAGCCTCTGCGCATTGAGTGTCCGGGCCTCCTGCGGTGAATTGTCTACTAAGTATACTGCTAGACCTGCCAAGCGGCAACGCGACGGTGAACGTAGTAGCTACTAGAAGTGCACGCGGCCGATCTTGAGGCGGCTGGTGCGCTGGATGCCCGCCATGAGCACCCCCGCGGCGATGGAGTGCATCTTGCTCTGCACCGAATCCGCACGAGAAGTGAGCACCACCGGCGCGGAGGCGCCCACGAGCACGCCCGCCGTCTTCCCGCCGGATAGGAACGCGTAAGCCTTTGCGAGGATGTTACCCGCTTCGATGCCTGGGACCACGAGAATGTCGCAGTCCCCCGCGACGTCGCCCGGTATCCCCTTCACTTCAGCAGCCTCCCTCGAGACGGCGTTGTCGAGAGCCAGCGGGCCGTCCACACGGCAGGTAGGGAACTGCCCGCGGTGGCTCATGGCGTGGAGCGCCGCCGCGTCGAGAGTGGCCTGCATCTTCGGGTTAACCTGCTCCGTCGCCGCCAGCACGCCGACCTTCGGGTCGTCAATCCCCAGCAAGTTCGCAAGGTAGACGGCATTGAGTATGACCTCGGCTTTGCCTTCGAGGTCGGGGGCGATGTTCATTGCCGCGTCGGTCACTAGAGTCAGCTTCCCGCGCGCCGGAGTGTCCAGGATGAACACGTGAGACATGATCGAGCGCGTGCGCAGGCCTGCCTCCCGGCTGAGGACTGCGCGCAGGAAGTCGTCGGTGTGGATGTGGCCCTTCATCAGAATGCCCGCTTCGCCCTCGCGCACGGCCTGGCAGGCCCGGCGGGCAGCGGCCAGATCGTCGGGCTCATGGATGATCGTGATGCCCTCGGCGGTCAGGCCGGCCTCCTGGGCCAGGGACTCAATCACGGGTTGATCGCCCACCAGGAGGGCGTCGGCGATGTCCCGCTCCTGAGCGTCCTGCACGGCCTCGATGACGCTGCGCTTCTCAGCCACCGCCACGGCGAGGGTCTGGCGCGGGTAGTCCCGAATGGCTTCGAGCATGCCGTCGAAGGAAGTGATCATCGCTGTCCTCCCGGGTGTTCGTATCTGTCAGTTCTGGCCGCGGGCCCGTGTGCTAAGCTGCCCGCAGGCCGGTGCTAAGCTGCCCGCAGGCCGCGTCGACATCCACGCCCTTGCTTCTGCGGAGGCTGACGTTGAGGCCGGAGCGGCGGCAGTGGAGGATGAACGCGTTCGTCCGCTGTCTGGATGGGCGCTTCAGGTCGGTGTGGCTGACAGGATTCAATGGAATGACGTTCAGGTGGTGAGGCTGGCGCCGGAGCAACTGGGCCAGCTCGCGGGCATGGTCGAGGTGGTCGTTGACGCCGTCGATGAGCACATAGGCGAAGGTGACGGGCTGCCCCCCAGTGGCCTTGGTGTAGGCTTTGGCGGCCGCGGCAACCTGGGCGATGGGCCACTCGGCGACCCCTGGCATTAGGCGCTCGCGCAGTTCGTCGTTGGGCGCGTTCAGGGAGATCGTCAGCTCGGTGGGGATGCGCTCCTCGGCGTACTTGTGGATCATCGGCGCGACGCCGGCCGTGGAAACCGTGATCCGCGACGGGGACATGCCGAAGGCGCGCTTGTCCACGATGAGGCGAATTGCGTGGAGAAGGTTGGCGTAGTTGTGGAAAGGCTCACCCATGCCCATGAAGACGACATTCGAGACCTGCCCGCCCATGGCGCGGATGGTAATGAGTTGGGCGATGATCTCGCCGGGGTCGAGGCCACGCTCGCAGCCCATCTGGCCCGTGGCGCAGAAGGCGCACCGCACAGCGCAGCCAAGCTGACTGGACAAGCACGCGGTGAAGGTGTTGCCCATCGCCACGCGCACGCATTCGACCTCGCCGCCCAGGGGCAGCTTCACAAGCAGTTTCGTGGCACCCTGGTCTCCCGATGTGGCCGTATGGGGCAGCGGCCCGAGATGGAAGGACCCGTCGAGCAAGGTCCGGAGCTCCTTGGACAGGTTCGTCATGTCGTCGAAGCTGCCGGCGTTCTTCTTGTAAGCCCAGTCGAAGACTTGGCTGGTCCGGAAGGGCTTCTGCCCCTGATTGGCCAGCCAGACGCCGAATTCATAGAATGACAGGTCGTACAGGCATTGCTTCATAATCGTCTTAGATTCCGGTCTCGTGGGTCCGATGGTCGGCAAACATTGCGGATCATCATATTGACAGATGGTGTATACTATGTCAATCCGCGCGGTTGGAGAGCCCGCGGTGCTGCTGGAGAGCGGGTGCTAACTGGAGAGCACAGACCACTCCCGAGGAGGCTGTACCGGTGAGCGAACGTAGAATAGACCTACCCATTTCCGAGTTGCCGGACAAGTGGTACAACATCGCCGCTGATCTGCCGCGCCCGATGGATCCACCGCTGCACCCAGGCACGGGCGAGCCGATTGGCCCCGATGACCTCGCGCCGCTGTTCCCCATGGCTCTGATCATGCAAGAAGTGAGCACAGAGCGGTGGCACGAGATTCCCGACGAAGTGCGGGATATCTACAAGATCTGGCGCCCGACGCCGATGGTCCGGGCTCGTCGCCTGGAGAAGGCGCTGGACACCCCGGCTCACATCTACTACAAGAACGAAGGCTACAGCCCTGCCGGGAGTCACAAGCCCAACACCGCTGTTGCGCAGGCGTACTACAACAAGGCCGAGGGTATCACCCGAATCACCACCGAGACGGGAGCCGGACAGTGGGGTAGCGCCCTGGCCTTCGCGGGTACGTTCTTCGACATGGACATCACGGTTTACATGGTGCGGATCAGCTTCGACCAGAAGCCGTACCGGAAGCTGCTGATGAACGTGTGGGGTGCGAGGTGCTTTCCCAGTCCCAGCGACCAGACGGAGTTCGGCCGCAAGATCCTATCGGAGGATCCGGACTCCCCGGGTTCCCTCGGGATCGCGATCTCCGAGGCCGTCGAGGACGCCGCCAAGCGGGATGACACGCACTACTCGCTGGGCAGTGTGCTTAACCACGTCATGCTGCACCAGACCGTCGTCGGCCTGGAAGCGAAGAAGCAGATGGAGCTTGCCGGGGAGTATCCGGACGTCGTCATCGGCTGCCACGGTGGCGGGTCCAACTTCTCGGGCTTCAGCTTCCCCTTCGCGCACGACAAGCTGACCGAGGGCAAGCAGATCAAGATTCTGGCCGCCGAACCAGAGGCGTCGCCCACGCTGACCCGTGGCCCATATGCCTACGACTTCGGCGACACCGCCGGCATGACCCCGCTGATGCGCATGTACACGCTGGGCCACGGCTTCGTGCCGGCCCCGATCCATGCGGGTGGTCTGCGGTACCACGGCGCAGCCCCATTGGTCTCGCTGCTTGTGAATGAAGGAGTCATCGAGGCGCAGGCTTACGATCAGTTGGCGTGTTACGAGGCCGCCGTGCTGTTCGCGCGCACTGAGGGCCTGGTCTCGGCCCCCGAGACCGCCCACGCCATCCGGGCGGCGATCGTTGAGGCCCTCGACGCGAAGGAGGCCGGCGAAGAGCGGGTCATCATCTTCAACTGGAGCGGCCACGGCCTGCTCGACCTGGCCGGTTACGACGCCTACTTCGCCGGGCGGTTGCAGAAGTACTCTCTGTCGGACGAGGACCTGACGAAGTCTCTGGCAGAGCTGCCGAAGCCGGGCGCGTAAGCAGCAAGACGAACAGACAGAACCAACGCGGGCGAGGGAAGCTATCCCTCGCCCGCTTGCTCTGCTGCAGGTGTTCGCTTGGGCTACTCACCGATGATCTGGTACGCCCCCGTGCCCTGGCCGCCGAAGGTGACCTGCGCGGACGTAATGTTCTCCGTCTCCACAGTGAGCCCGCCGCCGCACACGACCACCGGGCGCGTCTTGAAGGGCCGCGAGAAGGTCAGGGTCTCTCCCGCGCTCGCGAGACCGGCCTCCATGCGCTCGGCTGCGCGGTTCGGACGCGAGTCGTACGTGAACACGCCCAGCACGTTGACTGGACCTTCGGATGCCTCGATGCGGATGCGGTGAAGCCCGTATGCGAGGGCCAGAATGCCCTTGCGGTTCTCCATGAACTCCTCGGCGCCTGTGACATCGACGAAGGGCACGTTGGCGGGCTGGACGAGCTTCTCAGCGCCGTCCACGAGGACATTGAGCGTACCCGCGTCGGCTGCGTCAACGTAGGCCACGGAGATGTCGGTGCATACCGCGTCCAGCTCGATCGCGTCACCGGGGGCCAGTGTGACCTGATCTTGCCCGTACGGCGCGCCCCACGTGGAGGCGAAGGGCGACAACGCCGTGCCGTTGAGCTGCCACAGTGGGTGAGAGACGGGGAAGAAGCGCCGCCCGGGGCAGACCTTGGCGTCCACATAGGTTAGCTTGGCGTCCGTGCCGCCGATCTCCAGGATGTGGCGGTCACCCAGGCTGCAGCGACCGTGGCGGAACATTGAGTTGCGGACATCGCGCCGGGGGGAGCTGCGGCGTGAGCTGAGCTTCTTGCCATCCACGAAGGGCACCGGCTTGTCGTCCGGCGCGGCCACGCCCCAGCAGTTGATCGCGGTGTCCTCGAAGATGAAGGCGTTCCCCCTGATTCGAGGGCTGTCGGCGTCGAAGGTGACCATGTTGCCTTCCCACCCGTACGTGTTCGCGTGGGCGCGCTCGGGCAACTGGAGCTGGGCCTGGCCGGGGAGGATCGGATCCCAGCACTCGAAAGCCTTCTCCAATTGCTTGGACCACAGGTAGTGCGAGGCCGCCTGGGGGTGACCGTCGGAGGGTACCAGGGCGTAGCGATTGCACCAGCGCGTCACCTCATCGCCGACCTTGCCATAGTCCAGGTACGGGATCTGATAGCGCAGCCCCAGGGCCATGAGGTCGCCCGGATTCGGCGTATAGCCTCCGGCGTTCTGAAACTGGCAGAAGAGGAATTCGGTCTCGGGATAGTGCTGCTGGATCCAGCGGATCATGCCCTCATACACCGCGACCTCGTCGGGCGTGTCCGTCTTCTCATTCGCCCCGCTGCCGAAGATGATCAAGTCGGGCCGCGGACCCTCCGGGCGCTCGAACAGCTCCGGGTACAACTCCTGCCAGGTATTGCCCTTCTGATGCCCGTTCATGTTCTCGTCGGGCGGAATGGACAGAGAGCAATAGTCGGCCAACCCGGAATGGGCCTCGCCGACGCAGGAGCCGTCGCAGGCCATGAAGTTCAGGCAGAGCTTGCTGACGGGCAGGTCGAACTTGCGCATGAGC
>JALGSS010000505.1 GCA_029821745.1 Candidatus Zipacnadia bacterium | reverse complement strand
ATCCTCCGAGGTGTCGCCTCTCCACCTGGTGCCGGTGGCCCCGAAGCGAAAAATCCCCGTGCCGTGGCACGGTCTTTCCGTTCGTTATGGGGTGCCGGGTCCCGGCCCGGTACATTGTCGGGAGAAGAGCCAGAACAAGATCCTCGTGGCGGGGCCGGCCCTCCTCGACGTCGAGCCCCAAGCGTCGGAAGAGAAGTCTGACTCGTATTTGTAGCGAGTCGCTGGCGAGGCTCTTGTCTTCACCTAAATTGACGACACGACTCTCGGTGAGAGCAACCAAGACGGACTTCATGCTCTCTAGCAATTCATCATGTCGCGGCCGGCAACTTAAGCCGTCAACATACTCGCGTATCTTCTGCTCCAGGTAGAGGCGGTCTCCCTTCACAGCGGCACCGCCTCCGCGAGAACGCGGCTGCGGATGGCCCGGTGCAGCGCCCGCTCGTTCACCGCGTCCACCCGCCACCCGAGCAGGTCCTCCAGGTCCTGGATCAGCGCCACGTGGTCCACCAGCGACCGGTCGTCATCCAGATGCACCAGGAGGTCCAGGTCGCTCGTCGGCCCGGCCTGTCCGTGCAGGACCGACCCGAAGAGGCGCGGGTCGTGGGCGCCGTGCCTGGCGGCCACCCGGAGTATTTCGTCTCGCCGCTTGCGAACGTCTGAGAGGGAAACCATGGAGCAACTCCTGCCATTCGCGAGGGATTGTAACTCCCGGGCCCTGCGCCGTCCACTACTTCGCCAGCCGATTCATCGCACGGCCAAACCGTTTGTGGACGTCGTCCAGGGCGTCCCGGAACTTCTGCTCCTCCTCCGGATCGCGCACCGGCGTGACCGAATACCGCGATTCGCACACCTGCTCTCCCGGACCCTGGCCCTGCGTTCACTTGACCTCGCATGTTTCCTGGGCGGCCCAGTCCAATCTGACTTTGACCACCCGCCGGTTGACCGTGTCGGCCACGTAGGCGTGCGTGTCGGAGACGGCGACGTAGCACGGCCAGGCAAGGGGGATCTCGGGCTTCTTGACCTTCGCGTTGGGGCCGCCGGAGTCCTGGTTCCCGTACTTGCCGAAGGAGCGGATCCAGTTGTTGTTCGTATCCACCACTTCAACGCGGAACTGGCCGAGGTTCGGATAGAAGACGCGGCCGAAGGGGTCCACGTCGAACCCGACGCCCTCGCACATGCAGTGCAGCGTCATGCCGGAGGTATGGCAGGAGTACGGCGCGAAGCCGAAGCGGTACCAGAGCGCACCCTGGAGTTCCGCCTTTGCGTAGGGGGAGTAACCGAGGTGGGCCTTCATGGGGACCTTCGGCTGGGCGAGGAGTTCCGCGGGCGGCCGGCCCTCGGCACTCGCGGGCACGTCCTTGCCGTACCAGATGGCGCCGCCCGACGGCGGGAACTTGATGATGCTGGCGTACATGTAACTGTACCAGAAACGGTCGCCGCCGCGGGCCTGCTTCGGCGGCGCCTCGAGTTTCCCGTCGAAGAACGCCGGATAGGACCGGTCCGCCGGCTTCACCATGTCGCCGAGGTAGATGTTGCCCTTTGCATCGAGCCGCGGCACGGCACCGTGCAGGCATCCCCAGATGACCGTGCGCCGGACCTTGCCGTCCTGGCCAAAGACGTTGAGCACCGTCGGCCAACCCCTCGCCTTGGGATTCTTGTAGTTGCCTGGGGGCACCAGGTAAAACTCGTCCATCGGCGCATAGGGCTTGAGCGCGAGGTGCCGCTCCTGGAAACACATGATCCCACTGATGGGGATGATGTGGCTGTCCCGTCCGTCCCAGTTGAGCGGCTTGCCCTGGCGGTCGAGCCGCCACAGACCCGCGCCCCAACTGTTCGTGTAGAGGTTGCCGTCCGTGCCGACGATCAGTTGCGTGCCGTGTGCGTTCGTGTTGATCCGCGGATACCGGGCGAGGTTGATCATGTCCCGGAACGCGCCGGTCTTCTCGTCGAATCGGTAGAACCGCTGGCCGTTGGCCTTGATGTAGAGTTCATCGCGCAAGCGGTCCACAGTGAGGTCGCGGGGTCCCTCGGCCCAGGGGCCTTTCAAGTTGCGCGGGTCGCCGCGGACAACGAACCGGTCGCCGGCGTCCTCGATGCAGAGGAGCGGGTGCGGGCTGTACGGAATACACGGCAGCCAGATGAGCGTCGGCTTCGCCGAGGCGTCCACGGCGATGCGGTGGATGCCGACGTTGGGGCTCCAGCCGGTCTTCGGCAGCGCCAGGCGGCAGACTTCCTTGCCGCTCGCGAGGCTGTCGAACTTGATGAGATCGGCGGTCTGCTTGCCAGTATAGACACAGACGTAGACGGCCCCGGTCGTCGGGTCCACGCCAACGCTCTGTGGATTCTTCACTTTGATCTCGCCGGCGACGGACCGGTCTGACTCCTTGAAGGCCACGACCCGGTCGGCACCGGGGTCGGCCACGTAGAGCAGCCCCTTGGCCACAGCCAGCCCGCGCGGCGCGGTCAGGAGGCCCTTCCCTCCGCCCGGCTGGTCGGCTTTGCCGAGAAAGACCTCCGCCGGCCCGCGCGTCTTCACGCTCACGCGGTACACGCAGGGCAGGCTCTTGAAGGTCTTGGGCTTGTGGAGTTCGCCCGTGCCGAGGCCGGCGAAGTAGACGTACCTTTCATCGCCGCTCATCGTGAGGCTCAGCCCGTCCAGCCTGAACAGGTATTCGTTGGCGGCGCGGAGGTCCTTGACGTCGGCGAGGAGGCGCGGGCCAAGAAACGTCTCATACGGCACGCCGCCGTCAGCATCCAGGGCAAGAAGGACGGGGCCTTTCACGAGCCAGTACACCCGGCCCTTCGAATCGACGGCGGGCGAGGAGCACTCGGGCATCTCCCGGCCGCGATAGCCGATCGTGTCCGGGTAGAAACTGAGGGTCTCGTAGTTGTGCACGCGAGGCACAAGGTCGCCCTCAGGCGTCTGAAAGACGCCCAGGGCCTTCACCCGCTCCGGGGCAATGTCGGCGGGGAACGGCGTGAGCGCCTTTTCGTACGCGCCGTCACGGCCGTAGACTTTGATCTTGTGGCCGCCCATGTTGTAGTTCGCGGTGCCGTCGGCATGGAAGGCGTAGAGCCTTCCGCCGGGGCCGACGGCCACGGCCACGATGCGCCCGCTCGCGGCGGGCTGGTACATCAGGAACCCGTCGAAGACCGGCTTCATCCCCGCCGATACCCGCAACCTGAAAGGTCCGCCCTGGGCCTTCTTGCCGAAATCATCCTTGCCATCCCACACGAGTTCCTGCGCCAGGCCGGGCTTGAGTGGTTCTGGGGACGCGTTCTTTCCCCCGATGACGCCGGCCGTCAGGTGGCGGACCACTTTCCCCTGCCGGTTGAGGATGGCCACCTCCACATCCGTTGGCGAGGCAACGGCAAACGCGATCGTCACTGATTCTCCGGCCCGCGTGGCCGTCGGTTTCTTCGTGAAGACTGAGGCCGGGCCTGCGGCGGAGGTCGCGGCCACCTGTGCGCACACAACCCATACGACGGCAGAACACATCATCCGCATGGCTTCTCCTCCCGGACCAGTAGACTGAAGAACGCCAACCATCCGACGCAACGGGGGCCAAAGGATACCCAGTTCCAGAGCACGACGGCAAATCGAAAGGCAGCGGTGCGATTCCGCGGATGCCCTTCACTCCGGGCATGATGGAGAGGGTAACGTTCTTCGATCCGGGCGGCGGGGGTGTTATTGGGGACCTTGACGGTTCCCCAGATGGGCTGGTAGCGTGACCGAGACCGCGCGACCCTCGGGCTTGTGCGCTGCAGCGATCACCCTCGGTGACACGAGCACCCAGATGGATTGCTCGTGCAAATCGATGTGCGTCGGCCGGCGGACGGGTTCCAGCGCGCGCCCGTTGGGGCCGGGCGTTTCCTTCACCATCAGGCGAAACGTATGCGGCTCAAGCCGGAGGAGGATGTATTGCTTGTTGAGGATCTCGGTTTTCGTCCTGCCCTCGTGAAGGACCTCGTACTTGACGCCGTCCTTCTCCTCCAGTGAACTCAGGCGGGTATCGCTCCCCATTGTGGCTCTTCTCCCGAAAGTGTACCGGGCCGGGACCCGGCACCCCATAACGAACGGAAAGACCGTGCCACGGCACGGGGATGTTTCGCTTCGGGGCCACCGGCACCAGACGAAGG
>JALGSS010000504.1 GCA_029821745.1 Candidatus Zipacnadia bacterium | reverse complement strand
CGCACGATGGACGCGCAGGCCCGCAAGGACCTCGTGAAGCATGTCGCTGATCTTGGGCTCGAGATCTCCGCGATTTCCTGCTGGGGCGGCCAGGTTGACCTCGGCGAGGAGGAAGGCTGGGAAGAGAATGTCGAGTGGGGCAAGAAGAACCTGGAGCTTGCCGCCGATCTCGAGTGCTGCATCTGGCAGGGACATTGCGGGATCATGCCCGAGGACCCGGCGGACCCCACCTGGGAGCGCTTCCTCGAGGGCATGACGATTCTTGGCGAGCATGGTGAGAAGGTTGGCGCTTGCCTGGCGATCGAGACGGGCCCCGAGCCGCCGTACGTGCTGCTTAAGCTGATCCACGAGGTCGGCTTCGAGGGCATCCGCATCAACTGGGACCCGGCGAATCTGATCCTGTGGCCCGCGAAGTACGCCCAGGAGCTTGGTGAGGAGTACAGCCGCGAGAAGTGGATTGAGCGCTATCAGCCCAACGAGGGCGCGCGCGCCCTGGCCGAGTACATCGTCCACACGCATGCGAAGGACGCGCTGGTTCATGATGACGGCACGCGCCAGGAGGTGCCTCTGGGCACCGGCTGGGTTGACTGGCCGCGTTATGTGGGCTATCTGTGCGAGTCCGGGTTCGACGGTTACTTCGCCATCGAGCGCGAAGTCGGCGACGACCCGGTGGGCGACATTCAGGCTGCGGTGGACTTCCTGCGCACCTTGTAGCCTGGGCGCGCGGAAGGCGAGGACCTGCAGTTCAGAGCGCCGACGGCTGACAGGCTGTCGGCGCTCTGCGCAAGGGCGTCCGGGCCCGGGCCGGCCCGTGTCGCTGGAGTGTCTCGAACCCGTATACGGGGGCGCACGTCATACACTACAGCAGATAGTAGAAGCGACACGTCCTGATCGGAGGGACTGACATGAGAAGGCTGCTCGCAATCTGGTTGTTCACGGCACTGGCGGCGTCGTTGCTCTCTGTCGCCTACGCCGGCGGCCCGGTCATGCCGCGCCAGGGCCCCAAGGGTACCGTCATCGTCGTGTCCGACCTGGAGCGCGCCGATTACGAGGATTTCATCGCGAAGATGAGGCCCAAGTACGCCCTCTGGGTTGGCCTGGACACCCCCAAGGACGAGATCGAGATGCCTCCGGCGGGACTGGCGATGGTCGTGTTCCTTCTTCGCTCCGGAAGCGAGGCTGTGAACATCCACTCCAGTTGGTACAGCGACCTGCCCGTGCCACCCAAGGACCTTGTCCACTCGGACATCATGATCGCGTCCAAGACGGTCCATCCCCCGGGCAAGCCCAAGCCGAAATGGTACGCCACCATGGTGCTGATGGCCCCCGATCACAGACTGCTCGACAGCACTCTGAAGGAGGCGGTTGGGCTACGCGACTTCCCTCTGCGCAAGCCCATCATGCACGAGGTCGTCGACCTGCGTGATATCCGGGGCATCGCGTGCCTGCCGACAGTCGGAGACGGCGCCTTCGGAGCGGTGGCCAGCGCCGGTGAGGCCGCCTTGTATCGTGGCTTCGTCGATTTGAGGGCCTTCACCATCGTGGGGCGCGAGGCCATCTCGGTTCTGGCCGCTCCCACAATCCTCACGGATCGGCAGGTCCGGGAGCTCGGATCGGATCTCGACGTTCAGGCTCTGGCATTCCTCGACATCCAGAGGGCGGAGAGTGAGATGGAGGAGGAAGTGCGGTACGTCAAGAGCCGCAAGACCGCCGTGTCCGAAGACGCCCGTCGCGACTTCGAGAGGCGCAAAGAGCGTGCTCGGGCACAAGGCAAGCCGTTCAAGTACGAGGAGCCGAAGGACGATTTGGTCTGGGCCGCGCCCTACCGCACTCGCACCTACACGACGACCGTCGCGGCCAGCATCAAGCTCGTCGATGCTCAGACAGGCGGGACGATCCTCATCTACGATGTTGAGGATGCGGTGAGTTCCCAGGACAAGGACGACGTCCGCAGTTACGACTACCGCTGGTACCACAAGTCAGACATCGACTACGGCCGGAGCAGTCGCACGGAAGCCTACTCGCGGCCACTCAACGCCGGTGAGGCCGGCGAGATCGCCCGGGCGGGGATCGAGGACTTTTTCCGGTATCTCGAGGCCCGTGCGATGTTGCCTGTGCCGGGTCAGGATGTCGCGCGCCAGCCTGCGCCGCCGGTCGATGCGGGCCAGACCATCGCCAAAGTGCTCGCCATCGATGGCGAGAATGTCTACATCAACTACGGCGCGGAAGACCTGGCTCGCGTGGGCGACACGCTGTCCCTGTGGGCCGACAAGTCCCTCGAAGATCCTGACAGCGGCGAGGTCATCGAGGTCATCAAGGCGCGAGTAATTCAGATCGAGATCGTCGAGACCTATCAGAAGACGAGTCGCTGCGTGATCGTCGAGCAATCCGACGAGTTCCTGCTCGACGTCGGCATGGAGCTTGTACTCGACTAGGCGCTTCGATGCACCGAACTTCACCGTCTCTGGAGTGTGGCATGATCGTTCTGGTCCTGAACTGCGGCTCTTCGTCGATCAAGTACAAGCTCTACGATATGGCTGCCCGCGAGACGCTTTGCGATGGAATCATTGAGCGCGTCGGCACTGAGCAGGCACAGCTCACCCAGCAGACGCCGGGCGAAGCGCCCCTGGTCTGCACGGAGCCCGTCCCGGATCACAGTGCGGGAGTCCAGCGGATGCTGTCGGCTCTGACGAAGATCGGCGGCGGGCCGCTGGGGAATCTCGAGGACGTGCAGGCCGTCGGACACCGCGTGCTGCACGCGGCGGACAAGTACTCGGGCTCGGTAATGGCCACCGACGAGGTCCGGCAGGCGATTGAGGACAGCGCCGATCTGGCCCCCCTGCATAATCCGCCCAATCTGGCGGGAATTCGCGCCTGCCGGGCCGTCATGCCCGACATCCCGCATGTGTGCGTCTTCGACAACGCCCTGCATCATACGCTGCCGCCGGAGGTCTACACGTACGCGCTGCCGTATGAATACTACGAGAAGTATGGCGTGCGCCGGTACGGGTTCCACGGGATTGCGTTCCGCTCCGCCTTCGAGCGGGCGGCGCACTTGCTCGGCGAGCCCGTGGATGATCGCAAGGTTGTCACCTTGATGCTGGGCAGCGGGAACACGGCCAACGCGTACGACCACGGGGAGTCCGTCGAGGTCAGCACCGGCCTCACGCCCCAGGAGGGTCTGGTGCAGAGCACACGCGCCGGGGACCTCGACGCGGCCATCATCCCGTATCTGATGGAGAAGGAAGGGCTCTCGCCGGATGGCGTGACCGAGATGCTGAACAAGCGAAGCGGCTGGTTTGGAATCTCGGGCGTCAGCGCCGACTTGCGGGACATCATCGAGGCGGCTGAGAAGGGCCACGAGCGCGCGCGTCTGGCCCTCGCCATCCATGCTCGCAGGGCCAGGAAGTACGTGGGCGCGTATGCGGCGGCGATGGGCGGCGTTGACCTGTTGATCTTCGCCGGCAGCGTTGCTCAGAAGGCCCCGTCCGTGCGTGAGAACATCTGCAGGGGACTGGGTTTCATGGGGCTGCAATTGGACCCCGAAACCAATGCAACGGTAACCACCGAGGGAATCGTGTCTGCTCCGAACAGCCCGGCCCGGATCGTCGTTGTTCAGGTGGACGAGGAACTTGTCATCGCCCGCGACACCGTGGCAGTGGTGGAGGCCCAGTAGGAGGGTTGTGTTGAGCAAAGCCAATCATGGGCACGGGGTGTCATCCCGCTCTGCGGGATGTGACGGGGCCCCGTGCAAGGCATTTCAGGACCTCCGTGGGGCCCATGTAGCGCGTCGGTCACGACTGTAGCGCGTCGGCCACGACGCGCTGTGACACCCCACGGCTATCTGCCTTTTCTCAACACAACCGGAGTTCCGTATCGGCCCGAGCAGCACCCAATGCCGGCTCACGAGAGTGCAATGCCATGCCTGAGACCGGATTCTGGACGGAGATGCAGGGGGAACTCAACGCCATCCGACCGGATGGTGTGGCCTACGGGCGCAACCCGCGGGCGAACCGGGTGTTCTCGGCGGCGCTGCTTGCCTGCGCCGTCGGCGTACTCCTCCTGTCGCGGGTCCTCCAGCCCAGTGCCCTCGGATGGGGAACCCACGAGCAACTCCTGTTCCCGCCGTGCATGTTCCACTT
>JALGSS010000503.1 GCA_029821745.1 Candidatus Zipacnadia bacterium | reverse complement strand
GCCGGCTCGGACGCCGGGGGGCTCGTACGTCTTGTACCACGGAGACAGGCTCTCCAGCATCAGCGGCTGCGTTTCGCCTTCTTCAACCGGTGACGGCGCCACGCCGATGTCCGCAATCCACAGCGTCTTGGGTCCCGATTTCAGCGGCGCGTGGCTGGTGGCCAGGCCGCAGGAGAACTGGGCTACGTTCTCCATCTGCAGTTGATCCCCCGGGCCGCCTCTGCCCTGGGACTTGCTGTCGTCCCAGTACTTGAAGGCACTGCGGGGCACCGCGTACCGGCTCCACTCCCGTGTAATCTCGACCGCAGTCAGCCAGCGGCTCTCGTCTTGCTCCTGCCACTCGAGGACCACGTAGTCGGTCGCTTCATCGCCCTTCGCCCAGAAGGTCGTTACCGTCTCGTCGGTAGCCACGGCTCCGGGCTCAATGCGCGTCGCCCAGGTGGACCAGCTAGTGAAGTCGGATAACGCGAGCTTCGCGGCCTGTCCTTGCGCGCCTTCGGGTGCCGCAGCCGAGCTCACCTCGACGGGAATCGTGGGATCGTTGGACCCGTGGAACCAACCTGACATCGGGTCGTCTCCGGTGAAGGTCAGCACATGCTTCGTTGGCTCCACGCGCTCCATCGCGTCCTCGACCGTGACCCACTGACCGTCGAAGTCCCTCAGCCAGGTCTCGAAGGGGCGCATTCCCGTCACCAGCAGATGCCCGCCACTCGACAGGTAGTCGGTGATGATCCTCCGCGCCGGCAATGGCACGGCGTGGCATTCGGGAAGCGCCAGCAACTCCACCCGCGACCAGTCGATCTCCGCGCCGCCACACAGTTCCCTGGCATTGACCAAGCGCACCTTCAGCCCGGCGGCATTTGCGCCCTCGGCGAGCACATCGGCAACGCGGTCGTCGCCCCCGAGCAGCGCATCCTTGAGGATGACCGCTTCGGGCTGTGCTCCCTCCGGCAGCGCTTCCCGCGCACCGGCGAACTCGGTGACCTCGCTCGACACATCAGTCACCTCCGCGATCATGTCGACGGTCTCCACCGCAGGCCATCCCCTGCGAACGCCCGGCGTTCCCTCGGGCAGCTCGAACCGCCGCCGGAACAACACGGTTTCGCCCTGACTGACCGTACCCTCAACACTGTCGGCATTCAGCCGCAACTGCAGCGCGTAGGGCTCCCCATACTCCCAGGTCATCTCGCCCTCTTGCGTGCCCTCGAGGGCCGTCACTCCCCCATTCTGCGCCTGCCAAACGCCACGATGCATCTCCACAAGTTCCCCGTACCGGCGATCAGGATCCCCAGGATCCTGGACCAAGGCCAGCCGCCAGAAGTTCGCGGCGTTGAAATGCACCATGACGCCCACAGCCGACCAGGAGCGACCCGCCGCCCGTCGCGGCGTGATCGTTGCGGTCACTGACGCCTCCTGCGCGGGGGACGGAGTGTCCAGCTTCACGATGCAGCGGCCGCTGGCGCTCACCGCCGCGTTGCCCTCGGCCGTCCAGGCGCCCGAGACGGTCCGCCAGCCATCCAGCGGTTCCTCCGCGCCCGTTACTACGCACAGCGCTCCCAACAGAAAACAAAGACTCAGCACGAGACACCCGCGCATCAATCTCACCTTCCTGGAGGCGGTCCGCGCACAAGCAGTAGCCATACATCTATGCGCCGACGAGCCAACCTCATCTCTCGTCCGCGTCTCGTTCCTGTTCGCCACGAGTCGCCAGGCTCCCTTCGCGGGGAGGTCGCGGGGTCTGCCGGGGCGAATCGCCACCGGTCGCGTCACTCTCAACGCTATGGTATCGGGAGCACCTGCACATGAAACTGACATCCGACTGGCACATCCATTCGCGGAACTCCTGCGATGAAGCGTCTCTTGCCATCGCCGACCTCATCGCGTCCGCCGCAGAGATGGGGATCGAGGACTACGGCATCACGGACCATATCCACACGCCCTACAACATGCCGGACCTGGTCGCCTCGCGCGAGGAGTACCTCGCCAACGCGCCATCCGAGCGCTTCCACTTCGGGGTCGAGGTCAGTTGCATGTCGCAGTGGGAGATCGACGAGATAGCCACGGGCGCCTACGAGAACCCCGTGTACGGTCTGCGCCAGGGCGGCCCCGAGGGGGCAGACTTGGCCATCGGGATCAGTGACGAGGATATCGATCGTCTGGGCATCGAGTACGCGGTCGGCGGCGTGCACTGGCCGATGTACGTGCCCGTCGAGCGAGACATCATCATCCGCGACTACCACCGCCAGTACCTGTTCATGGCACAGCACCCGCTCGTGGATATCGTCGCGCACCCGTGGTGGTGGATGGGGCACTGGAAAGACGCCGACGGGCGTTACACCTCAGACCCCTGGCTTGACGACTTCGGCAAGATCCCAGTGTCCATGCACGACGAATTCGCCGCCGCGACGGTCGAGCACGGCAAGGCCATCGAGATCAATATCTCGGCCAACTTGATGAACACCACGTACCCCGATGCTTTCCCCGGGCAGTACTTGGAATACCTGGCCTACTTGAAGGAGAAGGGTGTCACATTCAGCCTCGGGTCTGACTGTCATTCGGTCCGGTATGACGTCATCGATTTCGAGGCCGCGGCCACCATGCTCGAGAGCATCGGCATCCGCGACGAGGACCTCTGGCGGCTGCCCCCACGCGATCAATAGACGCTCTGGCTCGCGCGAAGGGCGCGCGAATGAGGTCGCGTTGAGAAACCGATGACGCACGCCCGTGGGGTGTCACGGTCTGTGTGACGGCCCCCACAGGGCCTCCCAGGAATAGCCGTGGGGTGTCGATGCCGCACAATCGACGGGGCCCCACGGATGCCCCCCTCACGGTGGCCCTGCCGTCTGCCTACTCGGGTCGCGTGAGCCGGTAGACATGCACCTCATACGGCTTGAAGCTGTCCTTCAGAACCTCGCCCTCCAGCGTAACCTCACGATCCTCCCACAGCACCTCGGCCGCAGCCGACGCGCCCGGCAGCTTGCACTCGAACTGCACCGGCCTGTCCTTCGCGTTCACGGTGAACAGGTAATCGAGGCCCTCGTGAGATTTCAGCAGTGAGTGGACCTCATCGCTTCCTGCAGCGATCTCCTGAGACTGATCCACATCCGGCGCGAGCAGCACGGGCGACAGTTCGTTGACCTCGGCGACAATCTGCTTGATCCCCTCGTATCTCAGCGGGAAGCACCGCGGGATCGTCCCACGGTACACCCACGCGAACTGCTCGCCCTTCTGCTTCGCCAGTTCCTCCGAGTTGATGCAGAAGCCCGTGTAGACGAACCAGATGATGCCCTTCGCGCCGTGGGTTAGCCCCAGGTAGGACATGCAGCGCTGCTCCTCGATAGTGGGCATGCGGTACGTGCCTGGCCCGAGGAGATGGTCGAAGGCCTGGGGCACCAGCCACACCGGCTTCTGGTCCCCCACGGCCTTCCGGGCGGAATCCACCCAGTCGGAGACCATGGTCAGGTCCGCCTCCCGCCCGTAGTGAGTCGGGTAGGGGTCGACCAGCACCACATCCATCGTGTCGGCATAGAGCTTCAGTTCGGAGGGACGGCAGAAGACGGTGCAAGTGATGCGGCTTGAGTCCTTCTCGGCAGCCTGCTCGTAGAGCCACCGCATCCCTTCCGGGGTGGCGTCCGGGTGGCTGAGAGACGGCTCATCCCACAGGTAGTAGCCCATGATCCCCGGTCTGTCACGCAGCCTGTCCACCGCTTCCGCAAGACGCGCTTCGTCCCGCCCGGCCAGGGACGGCCGCAGCGCCGACACGATCACCTTGAGCCCCGCGGCCTCTGCCATCTTGGCCATGTTCTCGCACGCGTTTACGTCCGACGTGTAACTCAGCACACAGTTGAAGCCGTCCTGCTTGAACTGCTTGTAGTCTTCGCTCAGCGTGCTGTAGAAGCCGATGGGGAAGGTCGGCTTGCCCTCGAGGATCAGTTCATTGTCGGGGCCGATTAGCTCGATGGAGTAGTCTCCGGCGCTCAGGTCCCTCGGCTGCAGCGTGATTGCCTGCTCGGCCTCCGGGCCCGCCACAGTCTCATCAGCCAGCGTGGTTTCGCCCTGGACGATCGCCGCCCGCAGGGAGCAGGTCTCCCGCAACGTATCACTCACATGCACGAGCCCGCGCAGCTTGACCGGCGCTTTGGCATCGCCACCAAACAGCGTCGCGCGGTAGTGTGGAAAGACGTACTCCGCCTCCAGCGCCGACGGGACAACCACGTTCCCCTGGAGGTACAGGGCCTCGTCGTCCGGGTCCGTCACGCGGTACCAC
>JALGSS010000502.1 GCA_029821745.1 Candidatus Zipacnadia bacterium | reverse complement strand
ACCTCGATGAGCCGGCCATCCGGACCGTACCGCAAGTTGGGCGCGAAGTGGATGAACATCCCAAGCTCGAGGTCCTGCCACGCGAGTTGAGCGGGAGTCGGCCTGGGGATGTCTGCTCGGTCATCGGTCATTGGGGCTTCACCCATCCCCGCCCAACTCATCGGCCAGAGCCTGTCCAAACCTGCCAAGGTCATCGGCGGTGTTGTACAGGTGCGTGGACACCCGAATCCCCTTCCAGGAGGAACTGCTGCCTTACGGCTGACCAGTCACGAACCGACGAGACCATGACTCCATCTGTGAACGCATCGCCTTCGCCTCCAATCATGGCGCTCCCTGGAGGATGCACGCTGTGGGCGATAGGTCATTGCCCACCAACCGCGCCGACACGTGCCGCACCAGGCCCCCCAGTTGCGTCCGCAGGTTTGCCGGGCCGTTCTGACGAAGCATATTGACGGTCGTCCGGTACCCCAATCCGTCCGGGGAGTCAGTCCGACAAGAACGACGCGACTGGTTGGCGGAACGGGCGCTGCGTGTTCCGACGGCGCGATCATCAAAGTCGCCTATGACGAGGGGAGCAGTACCCATGGAGCCACTGCGCGTGACGGATCACAGGAACAGGCAGGGGCGGCGTGTGCTACCCCATGCGCTTGCCCTTCTCGCGCTCGCCGCGCTTCTGGCGGGTGCAGACGCTCAATCCTCGAACACGCTGCTCCTGGTGGAGGAGGGCCGACCGCGTGCGAAGATCGTCATCGGTCAGGGCGCATCCGCTCAGGCTCAGTCTGCGGCGGCCGAGATGCAGACTTACCTGCAACGCATAACCGGCGCCGAACTTCGCATCGTGGAAGAGAGGACGCGCGGGGCGGCCATTCTAGTCGGGCAGGCCGCGGCACGATCCGTGCAAAGCTCGTTGGGGCTTGAGGTCCCCTCCGGCCTTACGCGCGATTTCGACGACGAGGGTTACGTGATCGCCACCGTAGACCAGAACTTGGTGCTGGCTGGTAACGAGACTGAGCCCTACGAGGGCACCTGGTACGCCGTGTATGACTTCCTGCACTCGCTTGGCTGCCGTTGGTACTTCCCGGGCGAGTTCGGCGAGGTCGTCCCCACGATGGCCACGCTGCGTGTCGACCCCGTTAGGCGCCTCGTGCGGCCCGACCTGCGGGTGCGTGACACCTGGTACAGCGGGCACCTGGCCCAAACCGGCTCGCAACCCGCCGACTTCAACACCTGGAAGCGCCGCAACCGCATGTCAAAGCGCCACCTGTGGGACCACTGCGCGAATCCGGAGGCGAAGTTCCTGCAGAATCCCGTCGATGACAGCACGTACCGGCTGCTACCGAAAGAGAAGTACTGGGACGACCATCCAGAGTACTTCGCCGTCTTACCCGGCGGGAACCGCAATGACCGCTTCCTTTGCATGAACAGCCCCGGCGCTCTGCAGGCGGCCACGGACACCGTTCTCGAGCAGTTCCGCACTCGTCCCGACCACCATGACTTCGCCTTCTCGCCACCTGACGCGCCGGTTCTCTGTCATTGCCCCGAGTGCACCCAGGCCATGCACGGAGGCTATGGAGGGGAGGGTCGAGGCGACGTCAGTGACGCGTGGTTCGGGTTCGTGTTCCGACTCGCCGATGCTGTGGGACGAGAGATGCCTGACAAGTACATTACTACCATGGCTTACTACAACCGCTGCCGCCCACCCGAGGGCGTCGAGGGACGGCGTAGCAACGTGCTGCTTCAGTTGGCCTCGATTCAGCAGTGCACGGTTCACTCGTACGCCGACCCTGATTGCTGGTCCCGGCAGGAGTTCGCGGCCATGCTCAAGCGGTGGCAGGAACTCACCGGTGGGCAGGTCTTCTACGAATACGATCCCCACGACTGGTCCCACAGCCAGCGCCCCGCATGGCGCTCGCAGGGCATCGCCGACGACCTGCGGTTCCTCAAACAAGGCGGAGGATGGGGCTTCAGCAACGAGGGGCAGATGGCCTGGATGGCAACCGGCCTCAACTACTATGTGCGGTCCCGTCTCGCCTGGGACCTGCAGCAGAACCCTCAGGCGATGATCACCGACTTCTGCGCGCGTTTCTTCGGGTCGGCTGCCAAGCCCATGCGGAGCTACTATAACGCCGTCGAAGCGGCCATCCGCAACTGCCCGACACATGTGTTTGCGTTCTCCAAGCACGCACGGGATGACGTCCCCGTCCTCTTCCCGCAGGCCCTCCGGAAACGGTGCGGCCGATGGCTGCGCGAGGCCGCTCGCCTCGCGCCACAGGAGCCGTTCGCGAGCCGTGTGAGAGCTTTCCGGCTGCACTTCGACCGCATCAACGCCCTTGCGGAGGCCCACGATTGCGCCTTGGCGGGCGACTATGCCGGTGGCTCCGAGTGGGCGGACAAGGCCGGCCGAACGGTGGCTGACACTGGTGACACGATGCTGCTGCAGGACGCGGGACCGTGGGGTGGCGTCTGTTCGGGCAAGGGCGTGGGGGACTTCATGCGCGGCGTGCTTCCGTGGACGGACAACACGAAAGGTCGCCTAATCACGGCGCTCCCCGTGCGCGCCCTCTTCCGCACCGACCCGGCCTCTCAGGGCGTCGTGCACCGCTGGTATCTACCGACCGAACCCAGGAAAGGGTGGCGGTCTATACTCGTGTCAACAGCCTGGCACCATCAGGGCGTTGTCACGGCGGAGGGGCGTCCGTACGAGGGCGTCGGCTGGTATCGCTTCTCGATGAACTGGAAGGGCGGGACAGGTGAGCGGGTGAGCCTCTTCGCGCCTGACCGCCGGGGCGCAGCCCTCTGGGTCTGGGTCAACGGGCACTTCGCAGGCTACCTTCCCGCCGACGCTCAGAGCCCCGTGATCGACTTGGCCGCGGAGTTCGCATCAGGCCCTAACGAACTCGTCGTGCGCGCGGACGGCGCCGGCGGGCTTGCGCTGCCCCCGTTCCTCTTCCGGCCGACCGGGAAGCGGCTGACTGAGGTCTCTGTATTCCCCGGGCAGTGGCTGTTCCGCACCGACCCGCAGGAGCAGGGCCTCGCCGAGAACTGGCACCGTCCCGGCCTGGATGAATCTGCCTGGCAGGCAATCCCGGTCCCCGCCGCTTGGGAGCAGACAGCCGTGGGGCCGTACGACGGGTACGCGTGGTACCGCGTCAGGTTCACGCCGCCGGCCGAACTCTCGGGCCGGGAACTGGCTCTGCGCTTCGGCGCCGTCGACGAGCAGGCGTGGGTGTACCTGAATGGCGAGCTCGTGGGCGAGCACACGACCGCGTCAACCGGGCGGACAGTACACCAGATCTGGGACGAAGCATTCGATATCCCAGCCACAAACCTGCGCCCGGGCGAGGAGAACATGCTGGCCGTCCGCGTCCACGACTCATTGATGGCCGGCGGAATACACAGACCCGTGCGTCTTCTGGCTGCATCGCCGCCTGAGTGACGCCCGCACATCGCTCACCGACGCCCGCTGCATCACACTGATCCCAACATGGGAGTTGGCATCAGGGCATGCCACGATTGCGCCTGCACCGGATGCTCCACACGGGTCTGTGCAACAAGGGCTTCGCCGGGGGCTGCCCGGGGGGCGTGCCGCTGCTGGTGGTGACGGGCCAACTGCGCGATGACACCCGGCGGCCCGAGTTGCGGGCATACGACGCCGGGGGTCACCTGCTCTGGCGTGATGCGTTCGCCGAAGACACAGGCTCGGTGGCCATGGGCGCCGAGCCGCACATCCTCACGCTTGACGACGGGAGGCCGGTGGTCGCGCACACCGTTGCTCATCGCGCGAGCGGCGAGCATGGTCTCCTGCGGGTGCTGGACGCATTCACCGGCGACGAAGTATGGCGTGCCTCGACTGGATCCATCTACGGCGGAAATCGCGACATCCATTGCGTCGATCTCGACGGCGATGGCCGATCTGAGATCCTCGCGGGCTATGCGGACCGGCTGACCTGCTATCGGGCGGCGGACGGCGCCGCCATGTGGTCGCGAGATGACCGGATCGCGGTCTGTTGGGGCCGGTCCGCCATCCTCGATATTGATGGCGACGGCCTGCCGGAAATCGTCCTCGGGACGGAGTACGCCAACGCCGATGGCACGTCCAGCATATTCGCGCTGCGCGGCGACGGTTCCGCCGCGTGGGAGCTTGACGGCATCGAGGGGGATTGCGGGTCGACGCCGGTGCACTCCGTCACCCTCGGCGACGGTAATCTTCGGCTCCTGAAGACTGAGATTGATCTCGAGGGCCGTGGCCCGGTTCACATGGCCCGGCTGTGGTGCCTGAACGCGCAGGGCGGGAAGCTCTGGGCTCTCGACTTCGGGTGCGGGGACATTGCGCTCGCGGATCTGGATGCCGACGTCCGGCCGGGACGGCGGGCATGTGCCACCCGCGGTCCGCTGTGCCAATCTCACCGACGGTCACCTGGCGTGGGAGATCCCCCTGGCGCGACATTGGCTCACCGGATGGCCTGCCACACTGAAGGGTGAGGGTGGCGAATACGCTGTTCTGCTCCACGGCAATCCTAGCGGCTACGGTCGGCGGCCCGGCACCGATAGCTGGGGCGAGTTGCTCTTGGTCGGCAATTGCGTGGTGCACCAGATCATCGAATTCCCCGACTGGCCCGTGTGCGCGAAAGTCTTCGACTGGAACGGCGACGGCGGGCAAGACGTGATCGTGTCGTGCGGCGATGGGCACGTGTATTTCTATGCTCTCGACGGCAGGTAGTCCGCGCTCCACTGCAGACAAAAGCCAGTGCCTGTGCCTCCCGGAAGCTCGTAGCGCTTGGCGCCGTCGCCCTGCGCGGCCCTGCAGGCCAAGGCTTGCGCCACACGGAATACCCACCCGCCAACGCGACCTACTGACCGGTTGGCTGGTGCTTTCCGCCGTGGTGATGACTGCTCGTCCACTTCTCCGTCTGCTCGCTCTTCTCTTCCGCAGCCGGTTCTGCGTGCAGTTGGACATCCTCGTCCTGCACGAGCCGATGCCCGTCTACCAACGGTCAGGAGCGCGCCCGCGGCCCAAGCCCGCAGATCGACAGGGGATGTTGCGCGCGTGTTTCGTCAATCCCAGTTCCCGACGGTGTAGCGCACGCCGCCCTGGGGGAAGGGCACGTCCACCAGGCCCTCGGCGTCGCGCCAGTCGTGTCCGTAAGTCTCGACGAAGGCCGCCTCA
>JALGSS010000501.1 GCA_029821745.1 Candidatus Zipacnadia bacterium | reverse complement strand
GGGCAACCCGCGATCACCGTCGTCGATCCTCAGCCGGTGCTGGCCGGCGGGATCATCGGTTTCGGGTGCATCGAGGGCAACGGACTCGCCTACGACAACATCCAGTTGGCAATCTACGGGTCCCCGGGAGAGCCCGGCGGACAGGCGATCCAACCGGAGCCGGAGGGAACTGGTCCACCTCAACCAGCGGAGGGAATGCAGCCGACCGGAGCGGCACAGCGAGTGACTTTCGACACGCAGCCTCCTGGCTGGGAGTTCGTGGGGGGCGCGAACGTCGAGAACGGAATCCTCACCTTCACGGGTGAAGGGCACGGATTCTGGCGCGAGGTCCGGGCAAGCGATTTCACCTTGTCCTTCCGCTACAGGCCGGGCCAAGGCCTCGGCAGCATCGTCATGCGCGGCTCTGGGGAGCCACCGAACGTTCGCGAATACCAGCTCAACATCAGCACGGACGAGACCCTCCTAATGAAGCGTCTCGGCACACAGGATCAGCACCTGGGGGCAAGCGCAATCCAGGTCCAGCCGGGCCAGTGGTGCACGATCCAGGTGAAGATGATGGGGCCGCGGTTGCGCGTGACGATCAACGGTCAGCAGGCCATCAGCGTTACCGACCCGCAGCCCCTGGGGGCGGGGGGATTCTCATTCGGGTGTCTCGGGGGTGGAGGCGCGGCCTACGATGACATCACCCTTACGCCCTCGGGCGGCGGAGCAGGCAACCAGTAGAGGCACGCCTCAAGCCTTGAGCGCACCTGGCATACGAGAAGCGGGGAGCCGACTGATAGTCGGCTCCCCGCGCGTGTTCTCGGTCACTGCTCTCCGCAGAGGCCCCAGAGAGAATGCGGCGGCTGCCGTGGCAACTCAGGCCTGAACCAGGGCGTCAACCTCGAGCTCGAACAGCAGATCATCGCGGCAGATCGTGTTGTTCGCGATGATCACCGGCAAGGGCGCCCGGCCCGTTGTATCCCAGTAGCGCTGGAAGGCGGGTGTCTCGTGGGGGTAACGGACGTACGCGGTGGCGCGGGTGACGTCGTCCCAGCCCATGTCCCGCGACTCCAGGATCGCCTCCACAACATCGCAGGTTCGCGCGACCTGTCCGTCGATATCTCCGACATGGCAGGTTGTCCCGTCCGGATCGATGCTCGCGGTGCCCGAGATGAACAAGCGCCGGTGATCCGGCATCGACACCTCGGCCGCGCGGCTGAAGGAGCTGCCATACTCAAGGGCGGGACACTGCAAAGGAGACGGGACCGCGAAGGCGCTTACGGCGGGGTTCTTGGGCTTGACCGCGAATACGGCGGTGACCATCGCCGTCCCGGCCGGGTTGCTGCCGCCGATCCCCGTACTTGCGGGTACCAGACGGTCGAAGACGCCGCGCTCGCGGAAGAAGTCGGTGCGCACTACGTTGAATTCAGGGTACCAGGCCAAGATGTCGTCGAGGAACAGCCAGGTGCGCACGACATGGGAGAAATCCATCCCGGCCTGGGCGAGGGCGTCTTCCATCAACTCGAAAGTTGCCCGGGCCTGCTCCGGGCGCGTCCCGGACGGATGGCTCGGGCGGATGTCGCCAAGCATGCACTCGATGGCATCCTCGGTCTCCCAGAACGCGCCTACAACGCGCCCGTCCAGATGAATGGGAGTGAGATGAGCCCCCCGGATCCCGTGGACGTGCACCCCGCCGAGATGGGCGCTCTCGCTGGTATCACTCACGACCCAGGTGACCGGCCAGTCCCAGGCGGGTGGCGGCGTGTCGACCTGCCCCGTCAGTGGACCAAAGACGTCGGCTCTCAGAACCCCCACGCCTGTCCCCTCGCGCTGGTTCAGGAAGCGGACGGCCTCCGCCGGGTCCGTGCCGCAGCCTGTCATCCGCGTCAAGAACAACTCCTCGAGCCCCTTGCGGGGCAGCGTCATTACGCGGCAGCCTGCGTGTGTCTCCGTGGCGGGGGGATTGGCCATGCATCTGTCCTCCAAAGGTGCTGACGAGCGCTGTCCAACGAGAGCCCATCAACGAGACTGGATATTGCGCACACGTCTGCTTGGTAGGCGGGCATCGGCGCCCGGGGGCAGGATCCGCTTCAGCCGGCTTCCTTGTCGAAGACCTTCCGGCCCTCGTGAATCGCCTTCCGGTTGCGCGATTCGATCTGCAGTCGTTCGGCGTATTTCCTGTCCCGGCGCTCATCGACTTCGCAGGGGACGAAGCCTTCCATGTCCGCGCGCGGGTGTGTTGCCAGCATTTGCTTCCCGTCTCGGATGATCGACAGCGCCTCGCGATACTCAGGCGACTGCTTGTCCGTCCACTTCGCGAGACACGGGCTCAACTCAGGGCGCTCAAAACAGATCTGCGGGCCTGCATTCGCCGAGAATGATGCCTGGGCGCTGAAAGGCACACCCGTAAGCTGAGACAACCGCTGCAGTTGATTGTTCCCCAACGGGCAGCGCCCAGAGAGATTCGAGGGGTAGGCGCTTGCGTAAGTCGGATAGTATGGGCCGTTGATATCGATCCAGGTGACGATGCGCTCAAATGACTCCTGATCGATCCCTGTGTCCGGGTGGCCTGAGCGGAGGGCCGCTACGAGCTTGCTTGCTGCCGAGCCCCATGAGTAGGCTTGTTGGATCTCGGCCGGGCCCGCGCCCACCGCATTGATTATGCGCTTCCGCCAGAGCTCATTGTACGATGTATTGAAAGTGACGTCTCGGTCGCCCGAGAGGTTCAGCTTCCTCCCGACTGGTTTCCCGTAGTCATGGCAGCTCACACAGTATCGGTCGAAGACGGGCTGCACTTCATCCATATAGTTGAACAGGCGTGGGGGACCGAACCATCCGCCGAGCTGCCGGGGTCCCTGTCGCACAGCGACAGGCATCGCGCGACCCGGCAACGGGGCCGCCTCGTGCCGGTTCTCATGGCAGCCCACGCACCCAGTTGTCTCCCCCGATTGCACCATGGTGCCGCTGCGCATGGACTGGATCATCATCTTATTCTCGTCGAGGAGTTGGAAGTACACGAACTTGTCCGCCGGCACTGAGAAGTAGACAGACCCGTCCTCCTCCACCGGCACAGTGCCCAGGATGCGCTTGTTGTTGAAGTCGTGCCAGTTGATGGCGGGGCACTCGACCCCCTGGCCACCCCATGATGTCGGGGCCCAGAAGCGCTTTTCCGGCGACTCGACCACGCGCAGGTACTTGACCGCCCCCAGTTGGACACCTTCCATGTGAGTGCCTTCATACACGTCCAGAACGTAGAATTGCCCCTCTTCACTGGCGAAATCCCGCCGGGAAGGGATCACAGGGGGACGCGGGCGCGCCCCGAGGGGCATCGGGTCGAAGCACCCTGTCTCCTCGGAGTGCAGGAGTATCTCGTTGCCGAACGCATCCAGCAGGAAGATCCCCATATGCTCTCCCTGGCCGGTCATCCGCGAACACAGGAAATACTTGCCCGCTCCCGCGCCGGTTACGGGGTCGCTGAGGGGATAGGGGTCTTCGTACTTCGGGAACAGGCTCACGTACGAGTCAAACCCGATCTTGTCCACACGGTCAATGGCGTTCGCGGGCCATGTTCTGACCACAGCTCCCCGGCCGTCCATCGCGCGCCGGCGATCAACGATGGCCACCGCGCCCCACGGACGGTCGTGACACGAGCTGAAGGTGCACAGGACCAACTCGGTCCCGGGGATGACCCGCGCGTCGAGGACGGCCCCTGGGGAGTTAGTGTTGTTCCCCCAGTACACGGCGTGGTTCGTGCCGTCCGGATTGACTGTCCACAGGCCCTGAGCGTCGCCGAAGTTGCGGTCCACATATTCCCAGCGGTTGTAGAGGATGCGCCCGTCCTCGGTCAGCGTCCCCTGGCCCTCCATCAGCGTGCTCTTGCCAATCTGGTGGATGTTGGCCCCGTCGGGCTCCATCCGGTACAGATTGGCCATGATGTGCCGGTTGCACATGCAGTACTTCGGCTCCCGGGTGGAGGAGAAGGCGATCGCATCGTCCGGCATGTAGAGCGGATCGATGTCGCTGATACCCGAGGCCGATGTGAGCTTCTTCAGGTTCGCGCCGTCTGCGTCGATTTCGTAGATGTGGTAGTCGTCGCCGGGGGTCTCGCGCATTGAGAAGACGATCTTGCGGCCACTGAAATGTACGTCGGGGTCGCGGGCAATGCCCCCTG
>JALGSS010000500.1 GCA_029821745.1 Candidatus Zipacnadia bacterium | reverse complement strand
CTGACCGCCAAATGTGTCCGGGGTCGTAGTTGAAGCCCACGGTCTCCAAGTCGAGTGTCTTGACCGCTTCAAGGATGGTGTCGCGCGAGCAGATGGAGGTGTTGACGTGGGGCTTGATGGCCAGGCGGATGCCAAACTCAGCGGCCCGTGCGCCCGCCTGGTTCAGGATGTCGACGACGCTTCGCAGCGAGCTCTGGAACTCCGGCGTGAATGAGTCGTCCTCAACGGCCGGCGCTTCGCCGCCCGCGCCTTCGGCGATGAACGGCGCGCCCACGAGTTGCGCCGCTTCGAGGCTCTTGGCGAAGTCATCGGACGTCATCGAGATGCCGCCGCTTCCGCCGATGGACTCCACCTTCAGTCCGCGTGACTCGATCTTGTCGCGCACCTGGGCGTAGTAGGCCTTCGGCTCCCCGATCGCGAGGTGGTCCGCCATGCCCGGTCGGGCGCACAGCTCAATGTACTTGTAGCCGGCCTTGGCGATGCCATCGAGGGCTTCGTCCAGGCTGTATCCTCCATACAGAATCGTACTGCAACCGAGTTCCATTTCATCGTCCTCCGTGATTGATGTGGGTTTTACTCGTGGCCCTCTCGACTACCTGTTTTCGACCCATTCCTTGAGCTCTGGGTCGACCGTGCCGTCCGGCAGCACGTAGTCGGGCGAGACATAGCCCTCACCCTCGAAGCGCTTCTTGCGCACGCACCCATTACCACCATTGAAGCAATACTCATCGAGCCACTTCTTGTCAAGCAGCCCCGCGTCGAAGGCCCGTTTCATGCCGGACGTTTCATTGTACCAGATACACACGTTTTCCTTCGCCATCTTCTCGGGTCACCTTCTGGAATGTCCTGCGGCAATGCTTACCTTCCAATTGAGTGTCATTCTGCGCAAAGCCCCGGGGGACCTGCAGCAAGAACGCACCAGTTGATCGCCGCATGCGAGTTGTTGCGCGGCGCCGCCTCGCCTCACCTGTCCCCAGGGCCCACAACCACGTCGGGGAAGTCAATGAGCCTCATCTGCCAGTTGATCTGCTCCCACTCAATGGGGCGCCCACGCATGTAGTAGTATAGCCCGCCATTGAGCCCCTGGTCGACCCACTGGCGGGCGATGGCCAGATCCGCTCTCGGGCCCCCGGTTTTGCGGTGCCACGTTCCCCAGTACATGTCGCCCCACAGGCGCGTATCAGTGCCGTCGATGGCTTCCAGGTACTGCGCGAGGGACAGGTCGCCTGACAGCTTCTCGTCGGCGTTCAGCATCACCCGATCCACGTAGCCCGCCTGGGCCCATCGCTTGAGCGCCCGCACGAACACGGGCGGCTCCGCGCCTTCAGCGGGCGGCGCCTCGTAATCGATCCTCGTGGAGATGGCGACAGGATGCCCCCATTTCTCCTGAGCGGCGAGACGATTCCGGTGGGCTTGCTCGAAGACCAGGACGAGGGAATCAACGTCATACACGCCCGGATATGACCAACGGCCGAAGTCCAGGTTCACGCCGTCCACATCGTACTTGTGCATGAACTCGCGGAGGATAGCGTTGATATAGTCCCGCACCTCCGGCAGCCTGTAGTCGAAGCACATCTTGTTGTGCCCCGGATACAGGTACTCCGGGTGTTCCTTGGTGAACCGCGCTGTGAAGCCCTTCTCGGGATTGCCCGCGTACGTCGAGTTCATCCCTGCGTCAGCGAAGAACTTGAGGCCCAGCGCGTGCGCCTCCTCGACACCGATCGCCATCGGGTCTCCCTGCTTCTCCCACCCGAACATCTCGCCTCGCTCCACCACATCGCTGTGATACCAGGCGACACAGCCGATGCGGATCACGTGCATGTACACATCATTGGACCCCCGGGCCTGGTTCAGTCGCATTTCGTTGTGGATGTGCTCCCGCAGACCGATCGTCCCGCGTGGGATGTAGTGAGCGGGCGTGACCGGTTCGAGGTAGCCCGCGAATTGTCTTCCCTTCTCCCGGGCGAGTTCACGGACGGAACGGAAACTCTCGACCTCCGCCGGGGTCATGGGCACAAGCCGGATGTAGCGCACCGACACGTCGCGCCAGAAACGAGTGCCTCCCGGCGCGATGCAGATGTCCTGGTCGGTCAAGTCGGCGCTTGCGATGAAGTAGTCCCGGCAGAACCGGTCGCGAAGTGTGCTCCGGTCCGTCAACATTGCGCCTTCGGCTGTGTGCGCATCGGAGTAGTAGTTGGGCACCTCGTAGCGTACATCATCCTCGGAGAGCCAGAACCGCAAAGCCGAGTGGGGTTCCAGCCCCACGTAGATGCGGTGCCGGCCCTGCAAGCCCGACGGAATGACCAGCGGCGAGGGGTCTACATTGTCGACCTCATACCGGTAGTAGGAGCCCTGCGTGGGCACCTTCTTGCGCGCCACGCGCTGGAAGATGGAGGCCACCGCGGGCAGCTTCGCGCCGGCGGGCTTGAGCTCCCAGGGCGCTCTGAATCCGTCCGCGCAGAGAGCGGCGACATTCCGGCGGTCGATGACCGTCAAGTCCGATAGAGGGGTCAAGTCCACATCGCGTTCCAGGACGGTCTCGCCAGTCTCCTGAGTGCGAAGCCGGAACCTGGCAATGGGTGAGGACAGGTCGATGTCGAAGAAGTGGTTCCACACGGCCTCGTTCTCTCCGGCCGGCAGGACACCATCCAGTGCAGCCGCATTCCAGACAGCGGTGCTGGTGGAGCGCCACTCGTCCACCGTGCTGCCGGGGTAGATCGTGGCCGGATGCCAGGTCGCGCCACCGTCCGTGGAGCATTCGGCGACGAGAGCTTCGGTGCGGGAGCCATTGATGGTCACCAGGCGATCTGGGCGTTCCTCGGGAAGGCCCAGATCGATCTCCGCGGCACTGCAAGATGCGAAGATGGATACCAGTGCCAGTGAGAGAAACAGCTCGGGGACCGTCATGTCAGTGTCTCTCCTTGCGAGGAGGGGTGCCGCCGCGCGCTGCCAAGGCGGTGCTTGCCTGGTTACAGGCCACCTGCCCCATTCGAGATCCGTTGCCTATTACCTGCCGTCAGCGCGCATGGGCAGCGGGAGAGACCCAAACCGGGCCACTTCTCGTGGGAGCATCAGAGGCGAATGAGACTGAGTTCTGCCGACAATGCACGCGTCAGGCAGGAACTAGACGTCTTATAGCGAAGTTACATACAATCGTCATGGGAAAATGCGCGTCATCGATGGCCAGGCGAGTCAGGAGATGATGTACTTGCCTGTAAGCACCACCTGCCGCCACTGCAGCCGTGCGCATGTCTTCGAGGATGCCCAGGCGGGGTCCTTGGTGCGCTGTCAGTGCGGGGCGGACATCATCGTTCCTGACATCATCGCCAAGACGCCGCCGGTCGAGACGCCGCCCCAAGCGTCGGTGCCCGAACCGGCGGCCGACGGGCCGGGAATCGCTCGAACCGTCGACGCCGATGAAGGGCGCCCGCTCAGTTACACCGGCTTCGAAATCTGGGCTGTGGACTTGTGGTCTTACTTCCGGATCATGGCGCTGATGGGTCTCGTTGTCTCCGTGCCGTACGCGATCCTCAGATTGCTCCTCGCCGGCGATCGGCCGGAGGGCTTCTGGGCACTCGTCCTCTTCGCTCTCATATACATTGGAGGCGCGTTGCTGCAGCCTCTGTACAGCGCGTGGGTCTACAATCTCACCAGCGCATGGCTGGGAGGCGTGCGGGTGAAGTTCCGCCGGCCGGTGTGGGTCACATCTGCCTGCTGCGTCGTGAGGCGGATCCGCCCCCTCTCGGCGCTGAAGGTGGGTACCCTTGGGGGTCTTGTTGGCGGCGCCATGTACGTGGGTTTCTTCATGATCATCGGCGTGCTGCTGTTTGGTCCGGCCATCAACCCCTTCGCGGCCGGTGCGCGTGAGTTGGGCCCACTGGTAGTTGTGATGATCGTGGTGCCGATCATCGCGTCGCTGGCCGGCGCTCTCGCAGGCCTCTTCCTCAGCGCACTGTATAACGTGGGGGCCCGCTTGTGGGGCGGAGTAGAGATACATATCGTGTAGAACCATCGGACGTGTCGCCGGAGGCGCCACCGACTATGCACAATCAGCAGCACACATCGAACCTTGGCGAGATCGTCTCAATCGACATTGCTTCAGTGGCCCGTGTGCTGGCCGTCGTGTCGGCCATCACCGGGTTCATCATCTGTATCT
>JALGSS010000499.1 GCA_029821745.1 Candidatus Zipacnadia bacterium | reverse complement strand
CTTCGACGACATTGTGGGCGAGAAGGCGAAGGGCGAGACTCGGGCGCGAGTGCTGCGCGGCGGCGATGTGCTGTTCATCGCTGTGACCTGCAAGTTCGCGCCCGGCGCGAAGCTGACCGTCAGCGGCGCGAAGCGCGACTCCGATGTATATATGGGCGAGTGCGTCGAGGTTTTCATCGACCCCGGCCTGTCGCTACGGAAGTACTTCCATCTGCTGGTGAACCCCGCGAACGTGCAGCGGGATGAAACGGGCGACAAGCTGGGCAGCCCGCCATATAGCGTGGCCTGGGACGGCAAGTGGGAATCTGCCACCTATGTGGGCGAGGATGAGTGGACCCTGGAGGTCGCCGTGCCCTTCATCACTCTCGGTCTGAAGCCCGGCAAGCCCGCGCTTGTCGGCCTCAACATCTGCCGCAACGATACCACCGCCGGGGGCCTGTCCTGCTGGTCACCCACTATCTCCGGTTTCCATGAACCCGTGCGCTTCGGAGCCTTGAGCCTGCCCAATGGAGCCCTCGAGGCGGCGGTGAGCGTCAAGACAGAGATGACGCAAGCGCCCAAGCTCGGACGCTCGGAGCAGGCGGTGCAAGTCTCCGGTGGAACGGGTGCTCCCCTGGCCGGTTCGTTCATCGTGGGGAATGAGAAGGCGCGCACAACCGGGAAGTTCGGGATCCCGAAGCTCGATGCCGGCGCCACGGTTCAGGCGAGTGCCTCCTACACCTTGCAGCGGGCGGGAGACAATGCCCTGATCGTCGCCGCGAATACTGAGGACGGAAACGTTGCCGGGCTGGCGAAGACGGTATTTACGCTTCCCGAGGTCATCGCTCACGACTACGGCTACCAGATCGACGGTGGCGAAGCCTTCGGCACGTGGTGGGCAGAGAGCACATACAAGATCCACCGGGAGACCCCGTTGCCGACGCGGGCCTCTCAGGAAGTCTACATCAGCGCCGCCGGACGTGAGTACGAGGCGGCCCAGATCGTCGTGAGGCCGGAGCGGGACATCGAGCTCACCGCTACCGTCAGCGACTTCACCGGGGACAAGGGCACCATCGATGCCCGCAACTTCTCCCTCTACGAGGTCGCCTATGTGCCGGTGAAGATCCCGACCGACCGTTTCGGCTGGGTGGGCGACTGGCCCGACCCGATCCCGCCGCTGGAGGGTCCGCTGCAGTGCGCCGCGGATCAGAACCAGCCGATCTGGGTGCTCGCGTACGTGCCCCCGGGGACCCGGCCGGGCACCTACCGAGGCATGGTGGAACTGGCAGCGGGAGACACACGGGTGTCGGTGCCGGTGGCACTGCGCGTGTGGGGCTTCCGCCTGACGCGCGAGACCCACATGAAGACCGCCTACGGCTGCGGACCCGCGTATGGGTTCCAGGGCGTCAGCGACCCCGAGCAGCGGAAGCAAGTCTATGACCTGTACATGCAGAACTTCCGCGATCACCGGATCGCCCCGTACTCCCCCATGTCGCACTATCCAATGGACATCAAGACGCTGTCGCCGGTGCGCAAGTACACGGTTGGCCGCATGGCGATTGAGATTGAGCGAGGGCAGCAGTATCCCTGGAAGCTCTACTGGGACGGGAAGCAAGTCGCTTCCCAGCGCACCTCGATGACCCATTTCGACGGCGAGGGTGTCGGCTGGCAAGGCACAGGTCTTGGCTGGCCATACATCAACGCGGTCCAGTCAATCACGGAAGTCAGCAACAGCGCGTCGATGAAGGTGCTGGAGATCGTGGGAGCCCACACCGGTTCGGGAGTGGCCAACCGCAGCTTCAAGTTGACTTTCCGCGTCTACCTGCCGGCGGGAGACGACTGGTTCGGCTGGCAACTTGTGAAGTTCGAGAGCACTGACAAGAACGAGACCACGGTCCGTGAGTATTTCAACATCCCGCGGACGGAGTTCAAGGCAGAGCAGGTGGCGAACGGACCGGACTTCGCGGCGTGGTCGGGCGACGGCATTGGTTTCGGGATGCTGCGCCTCGGGAATGGGACAGCGGGCCCGAGCGTCAAGGTCGGCGAGATGGGCATCACGATGGTTAACCACGTCGAGTACTTCAAGACCAAGGCGCCCGATACCCACGAGGGATGGGGCCCGCTGGTCATCTACTTCGTGACCGACGAGACATCCCCGGCCGACCTGACCGCCCGCGCGAAGCTCCTGCGCGAATCCATCAACATCACAGACCCAGCGAAGTACACACCCGTGCAGGCAGCCCAGATCACGGTCGAGAGACGGGATGACTATACCTTCAAGCATGACTTCACCCTCTTCGACGAGGGCGCCGAGCGATATCTCGACCAATTCAAGTTCAACGCGTTCAACATGAGATGTATGCCCGGCCAGATCGGCGGGTACACGCGGTTCAGCGAGGACTACAAGCGCCTGCACAAGGCCATGTACGGCCCGGTGATCGAGCACCTGCGGGACAAGGGCTGGCTCCAGCACGCGTACTCATACTGGTACGATGAGCCGGGCGAGGACGCGTACCCGTACGTGATTGATGGCATGAGCCTTCTCGGGGAGAATTGTCCCGGCCTGACGAGGCTCCTCACCGAGCAGCCCGAGGAGCCCTTGCACGACGTCATCGACCTGTGGGTGCCCGTGCTCTCGATGTACCGCGAGGAGAAGTGTCACGAGCGCCAAGCGGCCGGCGACGACGTATGGTGGTATGTGTGCTGCGGCCCCCGGGCGCCGTACCCGAACAACTTCATCGACCACCCCGGCATCAACCACCGAATCCGGTTCTGGATGGCTGAGAAGTACGGCGTGACGGGGTCTTTGTACTGGTCGACGACCTTCTACGGCACCGACCCGGAGACGAAAAAGCCGTGCAACCGGTGGGAGGACGCCATGACATATCGGCCCAGCGGCGGCTACTGGGGCAATGGCGACGGAATGCTGGTCTACCCGCCGTGCCGGGAGCCCAGCGAGACGCCGATCATCAAGGGCCCGGTATCGTCGGTGCGGTGGGAACTGCTGCGGGACGGCATCGAGGACTACGAGTACCTGTGGACGCTGAAGCAGGAGGTCGCGAGGCTTGAGGGGCTGCTCCCGGACGCGTCACAGAAGCAGAAGGCGAAGATCAGGGCCACCCTGAGAGCGGCCACAGAAGCCCTGGACGCGCCCAACCGGTTGGCCGACTCACTGATCGTGTTCGACAAGGACCCGCAGAGTCTCTTGCGCGAGCGGGAGCACATCGCGCGAACGATAGCGGGATGCCGGCGGATCAGATAGCAGTCACTTGTCGGAGATGGCGTCAGGATCCAGCGTGCCACGCCTGGTGTCGTGAGCCGGTCCGTGCAGGTCCCGTCGTCGGAGACCCAGTCTCCGGGCGAGACCTGCACGAGTAACGGGGTCTGGGGCCCGCGGCCCAGCGAGGTGCAGGGGCGGAGCTCCTGCGACCCTATGACGTTGACTTGTCGAATTGATCGCGCCTACGCATCCATCAGCGGCAGACCGCTTGCGGGGTCCAGGCGCACAGCCCCCTGGCCCGCGAGCAGCGCCAACAACTCATCGCCGAGGAACTCGCGTCGCCAACCCCGCAGAAGGCCATGGTGCTCGGGGCTCGCGTCGGGTCCGGCGACCACAAGGGCAGACAGCTCAGAACGCGTCGCGAGTAGTTGCGGGTCAACGCCCTCGCGTAGGCCCTTCCCCTTCATGTAGGCTAGCGCGAAGTCGACCCGCGCGTTCAGCACATCCTCGTTTTCGGGCCGCTCACCGTTGTTGAGTGTGGGCAAGTCATTGGACTTCAGGCCGACCTGCACGGCGTGCAGCAAGTCATCGCCATACCGCTCAGCGTCGAACCGCCCACGGACGTTCCCGAGATGCGAGTGGGTCTTCGGCGTGCGGCGCGCAATGTTCACGAGGACGTCATCAGTCATGATGTGCCCTCGGGGACGGTCCTGGCGCCGCGCTTCCTCTTCGCGCCAGGCGCCCAACTCACGCAACACGGCCAGTTGCCGGCCTGAGAGCCGACCCGCTCCCTTGACCCTCGCGAACTGAGCACGAGCGTCGCGCTCCTCATAGAGTTCCGGGTCATCGTACTGGGCCAGTTCCTCGCTCACCCAGGCCTCACGGCCGGCTTCCCGAGCTCGAGACAGCAGGATGTCCCGCGCCTGTGTCAGGTAACGCACGTCCTCGAGGGCGTACT
>JALGSS010000498.1 GCA_029821745.1 Candidatus Zipacnadia bacterium | reverse complement strand
CCGATGCTCGTGCGGGTGATTGATGATGACGATGACATGCCGCCTTCCGGCGAACCGGACGCAGACAGCGACTTGTATGTGGCCGACTGGAAAGGCGACGGGCACATCGACAGGGCCGTCGACTACTGGGACACCGACGGCGATCAGGACGCCGATCGGATGGACCTGTACTACCCCGCGAATGGCCTTCACTCCGGCAACAACGTCGAACTGGTGGTGGTCCGGGACATCGGCGACGACAACCTGATGTGGTGGACGCGGGACTACGAATACCAGCAGGGGCCCTGCCAGTGGAACACGGATTTCAACGGGGACGAAGCCTTCTGCATGTTCTACTACGACCACGGACGGCGCCAGTTCGTGCCCTTCCTCGAGTGCCCCTTCACGCATCATGACTACGATGGCGACGGCGTCGCGGAGATGACCATCCAGTTCCTCGGACGAGGCGATACTCTCAGGAGCATTCGCTACAGCTACGACGCCGACAACGACAGCAACGCGGAGACGAATCGGCGCGACTACGACTTCTCATTCAATTGCCCGGGGACCCTCGTCGTGCCCCCGGAGAAGTCCACGAAGGACACGCTCAGGACCGGCGAAGTGACTCAGCCGTGGCTCGACTGGCGTTTCGCGCGAGAGCTGGCGGAGTCAGGGAATTGGCGATCCTGCCGGCTTTGCTGGGATGAGGTGGACCACAACGTCAACCCCGCGAGCAGGCACGAGCGAGACCATGAGCGTTGGGAGGGCGTCGGCGGCTATCCCATGCGGGAGGGAAACAAGCGCTGGGAGACGGACGCTGACTACAGCGGGAAGATGGCGCTATACTACTGGCCCGCCGACCGGCGCTTGCACCTGTTCGGCGCGGAGAGCGGATACGTGAACGTCGACTACAATCATGATACGCGCATCGACGCGCTGATCCGCTATCAGGACCGGGACGGCGACGGCTACTTCGATGCATGGAGCTACGACCTCAACGCCGATGGGAAGCCGGAGCACGAGGTACGCGACCTTGGACTAGAGTGTGAGCTCGTGCCCATCGACTACGACCGGCTGGTGGAGCGATACCGTGCCTGGAGCCAGGAGGCCCTCGCGGACAACGAAGCGATGATCAAGAAGCTGCGAGACCTGCTGGGCGATGATGCGGCGTCGCGGGTCTCGGACTGGTGGGATGATGTCCGACCGGGGCAATTCTACGCGGCGCAGAAGCTCGCGAGCAGCACGGAGTCGAGGCGCTACTATACCGACCTGATCCGCGAGGAGCTGTTCATCCAACTGCGGGAGCGTTTCGGGGATCAAGCATGGTTCGGTGAGTTCCAGAAGGCTTACGACAGGGGCGACTATGCGCGCGCGGGTCGCGAAGTTCCGTGAAAGGGCCTCGTGAAAGGGCCTCGTCGTGGTAGCCGCAGGTCTTCAGCCTGCGGCCGTTCTCGTCAGTCGTGGGAGAGGCCGTTGCCGCCAGTCGTGGTAGCCGCAGGTCTTCAGCCTGCGGCCGTTCCCGTCAGTCGTGGTAGAGGCCGTTGCCGTCAGTCGTGGTAGCCGCAGGTCTTCAGCCTGCGGCCGTTCCCGTCAGCAGCGGCGGTCGCGCACAGAGTGCGCTCCTACGGTTCGGCCAATGCCTTGCAGCACCAGCAAGGTCTGCGGTTCGCGAGGTCAAATCAATGTGTGGCACACTGCGGGCCTCATCAGCGGTGTGCCCCAGAGAGCATTCTCCCACACTGGTTCCACTTCGTGGCAACCAGTGCCACTCGTCGCATGTGGCAACGACGCGGACGCGAACAAGTCGCGTCCCTATCAACGGGGCGACCACCTGTAGCAACGGGCGGAAGCCCGTTGTCCACGGGCCGGAAACCGATGTGAGCCCCTGAAAGGGGCGACAGGACAGTAGCAGTTCGGATGCGTCTTCTGCCGCCCCTTTCAGGGGCTCAAACGGGATATGCATGCCGATTCCAGGGGTTCCCACCCCTGGCTACAGGCGAACGCCCCCTCCGGGGGCTGACGGCCACGGAGTCGTCTGCACCGCCGACAAGATGTATCTAATGCAGACGTCCCTCGTGTGCCCGCGTGGGCCCCGCCGATTGTACGGCATCGGGACCCCACGCCTAACCCACCGTCTTCAGCACAACCTCATTCAGGGCCCGGTTACTTCACCGGCCTCATCAGGGCCTGGCGTGACGGCGCCAGCAGCGGCGGGACGCCCCGCAGGTCCACCGAGTAGTCCTCCATCATGATCTGGGACGCTCGCGAGAAGCGCAGGCTCCAGCCGGAGCCCGGCGACGGCTCAGGCAGGTCCACCTCGAACTGGTGGGTTCGGGTGATATTGTCGGCCTCCTCCACTACCTTGCCGGAGGAGTCGATGAGGGCAGCCTTGACCGATTCGCCCATGCCCTCGCCCGCGACCCGAACTCCGAAACTGGTCGTGCCCGCCGGGACCGCGAAGTACAACTCGCCCACGAACGCGTACAGGCCGATAGGCATTCCCTGGCCCGCGATGTTCACGGGATTCGAGGCAGCCAGCAGTTGGATATAGTTGCCCCCCGCGTTGACGCTGATGCGGTAGCTCCCGGTCTCGGGGGCTGTGAACGTGACATCGGTCTCTTCCTTGAAGGGCAGGCTGCCCTTGGCCACTTCCTCCCCCGACGGCCCGGTAATGAGCACTGGGATCGTCTTGCCGCTGTACTTTGCCACCTGCTGGTGGGCGAAACGCAGGGAGACCTCGTCGCCCTCCGTTGCGTGCAGGATGAACAGGGACCCCCGCCGCAGTCTGACGCGCGACGGTGCGCAGGCCTCCGCCGGGATGTTCTGGAGGATTGGCGCGAACTGCACCCCCTTGATCTTCACCCGGGGGATATCGCGCAGGGCGATGATCGGCATCCACTTCGCCAGGAGTTCCTTGGTGAGGGTGACCTTTGTCGGCTCGCCCTTACCCTCAAGAGTGAGGTTGCCCGTGATGTCTTTGAGCGGGACGCCGCCGGCCATGTCCACGTAGTCGATGGGGTTGCGGTCGAGGCTGTCGCGGATCACACAGTCCTTGAACTCGATCCCGCCAATGGACTCTGACGCGCCCTGGCGACTGGACAGCAGGACAGGCGGGACAAGGGGCGCCTCAGCGCCGGTGTTGAGCACCGCACAGTTCTCGAACCGGATCGCACACCCGTTCACGGGCTTGTTCCCCACGGTGATTCCGCTGCTGCGGCTGTCGGCGAAGATGCAGTCGATGAACTCGATGCTGCCTCGCACAGCGCGCCCCTCTTCGTTGCCCGTCACCACTCCCGCGCCGCAGGCATCGCCGGTGGAGGTGCAGTTCTCGATGCGCACCGAGACCGGCTCGGATTCCGCGGTCATCGGCGGCAGGTAGAGAACGTAGCCGTAGCCGCCGTTGTTCTCGCTCGTGCAGTCGCGCATGACGCAGTTGACCAGGCGCTCACCGGGGCGGTTGGGCTCAAAGTCGATGCCCGCCCGGGGCGCCGTGCCATTGGTCTCCCGCAGAATGGTGTTCTCGATCAGCAGGTTCTCGGCGGTGATCACGCTGATTCCCTGGCGGTAGTTCTTGTCGCAGATCACGTCTTTGATATGCACATTCTTGTTCGTGACACCTGCTTTCGCAGTGCCGAGATAGATGCCGTCGCCGCCGCTCTCGGTGAGGGTGAGCCCGTATACCTTGATGTTGGTGCAACTGCGGAAGGTGAGCACGTGGCGCCACTCGGCCTTGTCATACTCGGGGCCGTCGTAGTCGGCCTGTTGCATGCGCAAGGTCGCGTCGTACCCCCGGAGGGTGATGTTCTCCTTCAGGTCCGCGCGGAACAGGGCGTCGGTCTTCCCCTTGAAGGCGCCCTTCTTCGCGAGGACTTCGACCCCCGGCTCAAAGACGATCTCCTGGTTACTCGCGAGGGTCATGCGGTCGACGATCCACGGCTTGCCCATATTCTCGACGATCAGCTTCTCGGCGCCCGAATCAATGGCGGCTTGGAGCGCCGTGGTCGATTCGACGGGATCGAACCCCCACCACGAGGCCTTCGCGACCTTGATCTTCCCTGCGGCGACGTGTTCATTCACTTGCGCAAGGCATACGCACTGCAGGAGCAGAGCAGCGAGGCTGAGGACTGAAAGGCTGAGTGCGCGCGGGTGCATGGTGTACCTCCATCTGATAGTGGCCTGTATCGAGCCAGACCCGGCCTCTTCTTGAGAGGAAGGGTAGAAGTCTCGTGTCGTCCGGAGGGCCCGGAGTACGGGCTTCCCACGAGGCACCCCCTGCTGATGGCCGGCGAAGTGTCCAGTCGAAGATTTCGCCTTCTACCCCCCTGGCCTCCTTCTCTGAGAGTATGGATTCCCAGAGGCCGGAATCTAAGAAGCCGCCCGGGAGATCCAGGGCGGCTTCTGACAAGAAGGGCAGCGGCAGCTCTACGCCAGGGCCTTGCGGATCACATCACACACGTAGTCGATCTCCTCTTCCTTCAGCAGCGGGTGCATCGGGAGTTGGATGACCCTCTGCGCAAGCTCCGTCGTCACAGGCAGTTCCACGGATGCGAGATTGTACGGAGCGCAGGCCGGCTGGATGTGACCCGGCGCACGGTAGTGCATCGAGTGCCCGACCTGCGCCTCCTCAAACGCCGCTGAAAGGTCGTCGCGCCGGTCGGTGCGGATCGTGTACAGATGATACACGTGCTCGGCCCACTCGGCCTCATAGGGCGTCTCGACGGGCAGGTCGGCGAGTCTCTCATCATACATCGCCGCGAGCCGCCGCCGCGTCTGGTTCCACTCCTCCAGGTACCGGAATTTCACCCGGAGCATCGCCGCCTGAATCTCGTCCAGCCGGCCGTTGTAGCCGAAGATCTCGTGCTCGTACTTCGACCGGTGCCCATGGTTGCGTAGCAGCCCGATCTGGTCCTCGACCTCGTCGGAGGAAGTGGTGATCATGCCACCCTCGCCGTAGCCGCCGAGGTTCTTGGTCAGATAGAAGCTGAAGGTGCCCGCGTCGCCGATGGAGCCGACGCGCTTGCCCTTATACTTCGCCCCGTGAGCCTGGGCGGCGTCCTCGATTACGGCAATGCCCTTGGGCTGGGTGATGCTCAGGATCGCGTCCATGTCCGCCGGGTGACCGAACACGTGAACCGGGACGACCGCGCGAGTCTTATCGGTGATCGCGTCGGCGACTTCCTCGGGGTCGAGGGTGTAAGTGTCCGGGTTGATATCGACGATGACCGGGGCTGCTCCCGCATGCACGATGGTCTCGATGGTCGCGAAGAACGTCCACGCGGTGGTGATCACTTCATCGCCGGGGCCAACGCCGAGGGCCTCCAGGGCGAAGAAGATCGCCTCGGTGCCGTTCCCGACACCGCGAGCGTACTTGGAGCCGCAGTACTGCGCAAACTCCTCCTGGAAGGCCTGGACATTCGGCCCCAGGTTCAACTGCATGGAGGTGAGTGCGTCATCGACAGCTTGGAGCAGATCGTCGCGGAGGTCGAAGTATTGCGTCTTCAGATCCATCAAAGGGACTTCCACAGGCTTCTCCTTAAGACGAGACGGCCCGAAGGCCGTCTATTCGCTGGTTCTGGGGGTGGATCGGCAATCAGCGTACGTCGTGAAATATCCCTGAGTTAGACAATGGGGAATGCAAAAGTTGCGGGGGCAGGAGTGTCCGTCGGATGCTCTGTCGCCGGCAGGGGGCGTAGTTGCTGCACCCGCAGGTCTTCGGCCTGCGGTGTGTCGTCGTAGCCGTCTGCCTTCGTAGCCGCAGGTCTTCAGCCTGCGGGGCGTAGACGTAGGTCGTCGGAGCCAGCCGTTGTTTCTCCGCCGGCTGATGCGTGGCACTGGTTACCACGAAGTGGAACCAGTGCTTGTGAATTGCCAATCCAGCACACCACCGTTGAGGCTGGTGGTGTGCCACACGTCGTTGAGCCCCCGAGGACGACGACCCAGGCCTCTCCGCCGGCTGATGCGTGGCACTGGCTACCACGCAGCGGAACCAGTGCTCATGGATTGCCAATCCAGCACACCACCGTTGAGGCTGGTGGTGTGCCACACGTCGTTGAGCCCCCGAGGACGACGACCCAGGCCTCTCCGCTGGCTGATGGGTGGCACTGGTTGCCGCGCAGCGGAACCAGTGCTCATGGATTGCCCGTCCAGCACACCACCGTTGAGGCTGGTGGTGTGCCACACGTCGTTGAGCCCCCGAGGACGACCACACAGGCCGGATGCTTCGACGCGATGCGACTGCGTCTCGTACTCCGGCCTCTCCCACGACTAGCGGTAACGGCCAGGGGCAGATCGAGTAGACGCTACGGCGTCACGGTGAGGGTGAAGTCGATGCCCTCGATGACCCGGCCGTCACCGGCGTAGTCCACCCGCCGGGTTATCTGCTTCGTGCCGAATGTCACCTGGATGTCGTAGCGGCCCGCGGGGACAAACAGGTAGTAATTGCCGTCCGCTGCGGTGGTGTACGAGCCCATCTGCGCCACGCGGTCTACGTCGAAGGCCGTCACGACGGCGCCGGAACTGTCGGCCTTGCCAAGGAGGGTCACCGTGCCCGCGATGGTGTAAGGCACCGTGGGCGGAGTCCCGGATGCGCGGGACATGAGGATGGTTTGGTCGCCCATTCCGGGCCGCACGTTGAGGTCGTCCTCGTAGTCGTCGTAGCCCTCAAGCGTGACCTTGATCGGGCGAGTTCCGACCAGGATATCGGGCACCTCGAAGCGGCCATCCGCGCCAGTGAGCACCGACGGCGCGTCGGCGATAGTCACCTCGGCGCCGGCAAGAGGCTCTTCAGCCCGCAGGTCCTTCACGACACCCTTGATGTTGACCGTCGTCTGACCGCCGATGAGGGAGAAGAACAGATCGGCGTTCGAGCCGCCCTGATCAGGCTGAATCGTCACAGTCTGGACTTCGGGCAAGAACTCCGCCGCGACTGCCTCCACCTCGACCTCACCCGCGGGGATGCCCCCGATGATGAACTTGCCGTCGCCGTCGGTGAACCCCAGCACAGAGTCTTCCGCCGCGCCTCCGACCGGCGCGAAGGTGACCAGGGCATTCACGATGGGCGCGCCCGCGGAGTCTCGCACACTGCCCCGCACGGTACCCGTCTGGGCGAGGTCAACCGCCTCCATGGTAAGATCGACGAAGGTGGCGATGTCCTTGCGCAGTTCGAGCTGCTGCGCCACGGTCTTGTAGCCGGGGGCGGTGACGGTCATGGGCTGCGTCGGCGGGTCGTCGTCACCGAAGGGGATGTTGCGCAGAATCAACTCGACCTCGCCGGGCCCATCGAACAGCCCACGGACGCCACCGACGACGACGACGGCGACGGAAC